>JBDLTR010000089.1:0-5164 GCA_039805705.1 Pseudomonadota bacterium | reverse complement strand
TGAGCATGAGCCAGATCCACAACAACATCTGGGCCGCACCGCGCCTGTCGATGCGCTGGTGGCCGGTGTTCCGCCGCAACTTCCTGGTCTGGCAAAAGCTCGCCATCCCCAGCCTGGTCGGCAATATCGCCGAACCGCTGATGTGGCTGGTGGCTTTTGGTTATGGCCTGGGCGCGCTGGTCGGCCAGGTCGAGCTGGGTGGCGAGAAGGTGCCCTACATCCTGTTTCTGGCCAGCGGCAGCATTTGCATGAGCGCGATGAACGCGGCGACGTTCGAGGCGTTGTACTCGGCGTTTTCGCGCATGCATGTGCAAAAAACCTGGGACGGCATCATGAACGCGCCGGTGCGGCTGGACGATGTGGTGCTGGCCGAAATGCTGTGGGCCGCCTTCAAGGCGCTGTTCACCGTGACCGCCATCCTGGGCGTGATGCTGGCTCTGGGCATCAGCCACAGCCCCAAGCTGCTGGTGGCTTGGCCGGTGCTGCTGGGGGTGGGCATCACCTTCAGCTGCATGGCGCTGATCTTCAACGCCCTGGCCAAAGGCTACGACTTCTTCACCTATTACTTCACGCTCTTCCTCACGCCCATGATGTTCCTCTCGGGCATCTTCTTCCCGCGGGACCAGCTGCCGCCCATGGTGCGCGCTGTGGCCGACTGGCTGCCGCTGTCGGCTGCGGTCGAGCTCGTGCGCCCGCTGTTCCTGGACCGCTGGCCCGAGCATCCTGTGCGCCACGCGCTGGTGCTGGCGGTCTTCGCGGTGGTCGCGTTCTGGGTGGCGCTCTCGCTCACGCGCCGGCGCTTTCGCGCTTGAGCCCGCTGGGTCAGGCCACCGTGGCCTGACCACCCCCACCCCGGGTAAGCCCGGATGCCCAGACCGGTCAGGCGCCCCAAAATACTTCAAGTTTCAAATATCTAACTTTGAAGGACTGGCCAGACATGAAGATCGTCTGCATCGGCGGTGGGCCCGCCGGCCTGTATTTCGCGCTGCTCATGAAAAAACTGGGGCCTCACCACGACATCACCGTGGTCGAGCGCAACAAGCCCTACGACACCTTCGGTTGGGGCGTGGTGTTTTCCGACCAGACGCTGGACAACATGCGCCAGTGGGACCCGGACACCGCCGCCGAGGTGCAGCAGGCCTTCAACCACTGGGACGACATCGAGCTGCACTTCAAAGGTCGCGTGATCCGCTCGGGCGGCCACGGCTTTGTCGGCATCGGCCGCAAAAAACTGCTCAACATCCTGCAGGCGCGCTGCGAACAGCTGGGCGTCAAGCTCGTCTTTGAACAAGACGCCGACTCCGACCTCGACTACCAGGACGCCGACCTGATCATCGCCAGCGACGGCATCAACTCCAAGGTCCGCCAACGCACGCCCGAGGTGTTTCAGCCCGACATCGTCACCCGCCCCAACCGCTACATCTGGCTGGGCACCAAGCGCCAGTACGACGCCTTCACCTTCCTGTTCGAGAAAACCGAGCACGGCTGGTTCCAGGCCCATGTGTACAAGTTCGACGCACAGACCTCGACCTTCATCGTCGAATGCCCAGAGCACGTCTGGCTCGCTCATGGCCTGGACAAAGCGGACCCCGAGCAATCGATCGACTTTTGTGAAAAGCTCTTCGCCAGCAACCTGCAGGGCGAGAAGCTCATGACCAACGCGCGCCACCTGCGCGGCTCGGCCTGGCTCAATTTCCAGCGCGTCAAGTGCGCGAACTGGTGGCACCACAACGGCCACAGCCATGTGGTGCTGATGGGCGACGCGGTGCACACCGCACACTTCGCGATCGGCTCGGGCACCAAGCTGGCGCTCGAAGACGCGATCGAACTGGTGCGGCAGTTCAAGACGCTGGGCGACACGGCCGAGCAGATCCCGCAGGTGCTGCGCCAGTACCAGGCGGTGCGCGAGATCGACGTGATCCGCCTGCAAAACGCCGCCTGGAACGCGATGGAGTGGTTCGAGGTCTGCGGCGAGCGCTACTGCGACCAGCTCGAGCCCGAGCAGTTCATGTACTCCATGCTCACGCGCAGCCAGCGCATCAGCCACGAAAACCTGCGCCTGCGCGACAAGGCCTGGCTCGAAGGCTACGAAGCCTGGTTCGCCGGCCGCACGGCCACGCCGGGCACACGTCCACCGATGTTCACGCCTTACACGCTGCGCTCGGTCACGCTCAAAAACCGCGTGGTGGTCTCGCCCATGGCGCAGTATTCGGCGATCGACGGCCGTGTGGGCGACTACCACCTGGTGCACCTGGGCGCACGTGCCCTGGGCGGCGCGGGCCTGGTGATGGTCGAGATGACCGCGCCCAGTGCGGATGGGCGCATCACCCACGGGTGCCCGGGTCTTTGGAACGACGCACAAACGCAGGATTTCAAACGCGTCACCGACTGGGTGCACACACAGTCGGACGCCAAAATCGGCCTGCAGATCGGCCACGCCGGCCCCAAGGGCTCGACCTGCCGCCCCTGGCAAGGCGCGGGCATGGACCAGCCGATGGCCGCCGACGACGCAGAGGGCAACTGGCCCTTGCTGGCCGCTTCGGCCCAGCCTTATCTGCCGCACGGCATCGTGCCCAAAGCCATGGACCGCCAGGACATGGACCGTGTCACGGCCGACTTTGTCGCCAGCACCCAGCGTGCGGCGCAGGCCGGTTTCGACTGGCTGGAGCTGCACTGCGCCCACGGCTACCTGCTGTCCAGCTTCATCAGCCCGCTGACCAACCACCGGACTGACGCCTGCGGTGGTTCGCTTGAAAACCGCTTGCGCTACCCGCTCGAAGTGTTCGCCGCGGTGCGCGCCGCCTGGCCGGCGCATTTGCCGCTGTCGGTGCGCATCTCGGCGCACGACTGGGTCGAAGGCGGCATCACCCCGGCCGACGCGGTCGAGATCGCCCGCGCCTTCAAGGCCGCTGGCGCCGACATGATCGACTGCTCTTCGGGCCAGGTCAGCGCCGCGCAAAAGCCCACCTACGGCCGCATGTACCAGACCCCGTTTGCCGACCGCATCCGCCAGGAGGCGGGCATCCCCACCATCGCGGTGGGCGCCATTTCCGAAGCTGACCACGTCAACAGCATCCTCGCGGCCGGCCGCGCCGACCTGTGCGCCGTGGCCCGCCCGCACCTGGCCAACCCGGCCTGGACGCTGACCGAGGCCGCGCGCATCGGCTACACCGAGCTCGCCTGGCCCAGGGCCTATGTCTCGGGCAAACCGCAGCTCGAAGCGGGCTTTGCGCGCGAACGCGCGCTGCAAACCGCCACCCGGGGGGACTGAGTTGAACCCGCGCCACGCCCTCATCACCGGCGCCGGCAGCGGCATCGGCGCGGCCGTCGCCTTGGCCCTGGCGCGCGCGGGGTACCGCCTCACGCTGTGTGGCCGCTCGCACGACAAGCTGCAAACCCAGGCCGAGGCCCTGCGCACCCAGGTGCCCGACGCGGCCCTGCTGATCGCGCCGATGGACGTGGCCGATGCGGCTTCGGTGCAGACCGCTGTGCAGCAGGCGCAATCGCGCTTTGGCCCGGTGCACACCCTGGTCAACAACGCGGGCCAGGCGCAGAGCGCGCCGTTCGCCCGCACCGACGCCACGCTGTGGCAGCAGATGCTCGATGTCAACCTGAGTGGCACCTTCCACGTCACCCAGGCGGTGCTGCCTGGCATGCTGGACGCGGCCGCGCAAGGCGAGCCCGGGCGCATCGTCAACATCGCCAGCACCGCCGGCCTGCAAGGCTATGCCTACGTCAGCGCCTATGTCGCGGCCAAGCACGGTGTGGTCGGACTGACCAAGGCGCTGGCCCTGGAACTCGCGCGCAAGAACATCACCGTCAACGCGCTGTGCCCCGGCTACACCGAGACCGAGATCGTGCAAGATGCCGTGCGCAACATCGTGGCCAAAACCGGCCAGAGCGAGACGCAGGCGCGCCAGGCCCTGGCCGCCAGCAACCCGCAGCAGCGCCTGGTGCAGCCCGACGAGGTCGCGCAAAGCGTGCTGTGGCTGTGCGCGCAGGGCAGCGGTGCCATCAACGGCCAAGCCATTGCCATCGACGGCGGGGAGTTGGCGGGATGAACGCCACCGTGGACATGGAGGTGCGTGCACATGCAGAGCACCACGCCTCGCTGCGCCTGTGGCTGCGCCTGCTCTCGGCCACCACGCGCATCGAAGACACCATCCGCCAGCGCCTGCGCGAGCAGTTCGGCATCACGCTGCCGCGCTTTGACCTGATGGCCCAGCTCGAGCGCGAGCCGGGTGGCCTGTCGATGGGCGAACTCTCGCGCCGCATGATGGTCACGGGCGGCAACGTCACCACCATCGTCGACCAGCTCGAGAAAGAGCAGCTGGTCTCGCGCACGCCGCAGCCCGGCGACCGCCGCTCGTTCGCGGTGCGCCTCACACCCGCAGGCCGAAAGGCCTTTGCCGCCATGGCCGTGGCGCACGAGGCCTGGGTGGTCGAACTCTTCGGCGCCCTGGGCGAGCGCCAACACGAGCAACTCTACAAACTGCTGGGCACCCTCAAGCTAGGTGGCCCCGCATCCCACCAGGAGACCCCATGAGCCAACGCCACCTGCCCGGACAGCCGCACGCGCTGCCGCGTCACAACACCCCCATGGCCAGCTACCGGCCCGAGCATTTCCTGCTGAGCGTGAAAGACGGCGTGGCCACCGTCAGCCTGAACCGGCCCGAGCGCAAGAACCCGCTGTCCTTCGATTCGTACGCCGAGCTGCGCGACTTCTTCCGCGCCCTCGCCTACGCGCCCGACATCCATGCCGTGGTCATCACCGGCGAAGGCGGCAACTTCTGCTCGGGCGGCGATGTGCACGAGATCATCGGACCGCTCACCCAGCTGGACATGCCGGGCCTCCTGGCCTTCACCCGCATGACGGGCGACCTGGTCAAGGCCATGCGCGCCTGCCCGCAGCCCATCGTCGCGGCCATCGACGGCGTGTGCGCGGGCGCCGGCGCGATCCTGGCCATGGCCTCGGACATGCGCTACGGCAGCGCACGCAGCAAAACCTACTTCCTCTTCAACAAGGTGGGCCTGGCCGGTTGTGACATGGGCGCCTGCGCGCTCTTGCCGCGCATCATCGGCCAGGGCCGCGCGAGCGAGCTGCTCTACACCGGGCGCGGCCTCGGCGCTGAAGAGGCCGAGCGCTGGGGCTTCTACAACCGCG
>JBDLTR010000088.1:0-3137 GCA_039805705.1 Pseudomonadota bacterium | reverse complement strand
GGCCAAAGATCACGCAGCCCTCGCCCTGGCCTTGCGCGTCGCCGATGCGCAGCCAGTCGCCGTGGCGCCACACCCCGCCCATCTCGGGCGGGCCGTCGCCACCGCCGGGCTTGCGGCCGTGACCGGCGGGGTACATCTCGAAGTAGCTGGCCAGGTAACGCGCGTTGCCCGGGTCGTTCCAGAAGTACAAGGGCATCGAGGGGATGGGTTGCGTGCAGACCAGTTCACCGACTTCGCCGACCACCGGCTCGCCCGCCTCGTTCCAGGCCTCGACCGCGCAGCCCAGCTCGCGGCACTGCATCACGCCGGGCTCGAGCGGCAGCTCGCGGTGCCCGCCGACAAAGGCGCCCGCGAAATCGGTGCCGCCCGAGATGTTGCACCACCAGATATCGCCCCCACGCTCGCCCACGGCCTGTGGCGCTTGGCCCAGGTACGGGTTGCCGTGCATGGCCCGCACCTGACGGAACTGCTCGGTGCCCCAGACCTGGGTCTCGGGCGAGAGCGGCGAGCCGGTGGTGCCCAGCGCGCGGATGCGCGAGAGGTCGCCGCACTGCGCGAGCGTGATGCCCGATTTCTGGCAGTTGGCGTAGAAAGCCGCGCCGGCACCGAAAAAGGTCACGCCCTGTTCGGCGGCGAAACGCCAGAGCACGCCCCAGTCGGGGTTGTCTTTGCTGCCGCCCGGGTTGCCGTCGTAGAGCACACAGGTCACGCCATTGAGCAGGCCGGCGAGCTGCGCGTTCCACATGACCCAGCCGGTGGAGCTGTACCAATGGAAGCGCTCGCCCCAGCTGTTGGGGTGGTAGCTGCAGCCCACATCGTTGTGCATGATCTTGTTGGCCAGGGCCACGATGACGGTGCCGCCGTGGCCATGCACGATGGGCTTGGGCAAGCCGGTGGTGCCGCTCGAATAGACGATCCACAGCGGGTGGTCAAACGGCAACCACATCGGCTCAAAGGCGCGCACCGCGTCGTCGTCGCGCGTGGTGATCTGGGCCAGTCGCGCACTGGCGGCCACATCGCTGCTGGCCAGGTCGGCGCGGCCCAGGTTGTCGTGCACGATCACATGGTCCACCGTGGGCAATGCGTTTTTGAGCTCCTGCACCACCGCCATGCGGTCGATGTCGCGCCCGCCGTAGGTGACGCCGTCCACCGCGATCAGCACCTTGGGCTCGATTTGCTTGAAGCGGTCGAGCACCGCGTGGGTGCCCATGTCGGGCGCGCAAATGCTCCAGATGCCGCCGATGCTGACCGTGGCCAAAAAAGCCACCATGGCCTCGGGGATGTTGGGCAAATAAGCGGCCACGCGGTCGCCAGGCTGCACGCCCTGGGCCTGCAGGTGCAAGGCGAGCGCGGCCACCTGGCGACGCAGTTCGGGCCAGCTCAGCTCGGTGTGCTGCCCCTTCTCATTGCGCGCGATCACCGCCGGAAAACCCGCCGCGTGCGCCGGCTGCACATGGCGAAACACCTGGTGAGCGTAGTTGGTCTGGGCGCCCACGAACCACTTGGCGCCCGGCATGACGTTGTTGGCCAGTACCGCCGTGTGCGGCGTGGGCGAGCGCAAGTCGAAATAATCCCAGATGCTTTGCCAGAAGGCGTCCAGCTCGGTCACCGACCAGCGCCACAGCGCGTGGTAGTCGTCAAAACGCAGGCCGCGCTGGGCTTGCAACCAATCCTGGTAAAGGCGGATTTGCGGAACGTAGGCCGGCTGAGGGGTGGTGGCGGTCGTCATGCGGCGCAGGGTAGCAGCGCCGCGCCCGGCTTGTCACCCGAGGTCTGCACCTTGGTGACAGAACGGGCGTTCGATTTTCAGGCCGCGCCCGATGACTGCATGCGCTGGCTGCGCCAATAGACATCGTCCCCACCGTTCATGCGGTTGAGCACGCGCGCGAGCACGAACATCAGGTCCGACAGGCGGTTGAGGTACTGGCGCGGCGTGTCGTTGAGCGCCTCTTCGTTGCCCAGGGCCACCACCTCGCGCTCGGCCCGGCGCGCCACGGTGCGGCACACATGGGCCTGGGCGGCCGCGCGGTTGCCGGCCGGCAGGATGAATTCCTCGAGCTTGGGCAGCTGTGCGTTGTACTGCGCCAGCGCTTCGTCCAGCGCCATCACCGCCTCGGGCTTGAGCAGCTCGAAGCCGGGGATGGAGAGTTCGCCCCCCAAATTGAAGAGCTGGTGCTGGATCTCGACCAGCAGCGCGCGCACTTCGGCCGGCATGTCTTCGCACAGCAGCAGGCCGATGTTCGAGTTGAGTTCGTCCACATCGCCCATGGCGTGCACGCGCAGGCTGTTTTTCGACACGCGCTGGTTGTTGCCCAGGCCGGTGGTGCCGTTGTCGCCGGTGCGGGTGGCGATCTGGGTGAGTCGGTTGCCCATGAAAGTCCTCGTGTGGTCGCAGGTGGTTTGGCTGTGACGGATTGTCGGTCATGTGGCTGCCCCCTGTCTGACGGGGACCGCCTGCGTGGCCGTGCGACACCCCCGCGCGCCCTTGCCGGCGTAAACTGGCGGCCCTGCCGGAGACCGACCATGAACGCGCCCACCCCCGCCAACCACCTGATGCCCACCCTCGCGCTGCGCGCGGTGCCCGACGCGCTGATCGCGGCCCTCAAAGCCCGCTTTGGCGAGAACTGCTCGACCGCCCAGGTGGTCCGCGAGCAGCACGGGCGCGACGAGTCGGCCTTCACCACGGTGCCACCGCCGGCCGCCGTGGTGTTTGCCGAAAGCACCCAGGACGTGGCCGATGCGGTGGCGCTGTGCGCCCAGCACAAAGTGCCGGTGATCCCGTTTGGCGTGGGCTCCTCGCTCGAGGGGCATTTGCTGGCGGTGCAGGGCGGCATCAGCATCGATGTCTCGCGCATGAACAAGGTGCTGGCGATCAACCCCGAAGACCTCACCGTCACGGTGCAGCCGGGCGTCACGCGCAAGCAGCTCAACGAAGAGATCAAGTCGACCGGCCTGTTCTTCCCGATCGACCCGGGCGCCGACGCCAGCATCGGCGGCATGTGCGCCACGCGCGCCAGCGGCACCAACGCCGTGCGCTACGGCACCATGCGCGAGAACGTGCTCGCGCTCGAGGTGGTGACCGCGCAAGGCCAGGTGATCCGCACCGGCACACGCGCCAAGAAATCCAGCGCCGGCTA
>JBDLTR010000087.1:0-9520 GCA_039805705.1 Pseudomonadota bacterium | reverse complement strand
GCTACGAATGCCACCATCAGCGATGATGGGCTTGGTGGCCACACGGGCGCACCATTTCAGCGCTGACAGCTGCCAGCCACCGGTTCCGAACCCGGTCTTGAGTTTGGTGATGCACACCTTGCCCGGGCCCACGCCCACTTTGGTGGCGTCTGCGCCCCAGTTTTCCAGGTCAATCACGGCCTCGGGCGTGGCCACGTTGCCCGCGATCACGAAGGCCTTGGGCAGCTTGTCCTTGAGGTAGCCGATCATGTTCTTGACGCTGTCGGCATGGCCGTGGGCGATGTCGATGGTGATGTACTCGGGGCACAGGCCCTGGGCCACCAGCTGGTCGACGGTGTCGTAATCGGGTTGCTTGACGCCCAGCGAGATCGAGGCGTAAACGCCTTTGGCGTGCATGTCCTTGACCAGTTTGACGTTGTCGATGTCAAAGCGGTGCATCACGTAGAAGTAGCCGTTTTTGGCCATCCACTCGCAGATCGACTCGTCCACCACCGTCTTCATGTTGGCGGGCACCACCGGCAGGCGGAATTTGCGCCCGCCCAGCTCGACGCCTGCGTCGCACTCGGAACGGCTCTCCACCAGGCATTTGCGCGGCAGCAGCAGGATGTTGTCGTAGTCAAAAATTTCCATGAAAAAACCAAGCTCCAGAAAGGATTCGTTGAACTGGACCGTCAGGTCCAACGAGTGAGCGCTTGGCTTGGCCGGTTTTTGTGGCGCGGTGTTTCGCCCCTTGCAGACGAGCCCACAAAAAACCGGGCGCAAGAAACTTGGGCCCGGTGATTGATTCTACCCGCATTCGCTGACGCGTCGGGCAAGCTGGCGCGTCAGGCCTTTTTGACGTATTCGGACTTCAGTTGCATGGCGCCAAAGCCCTCGATCTTGCAGTCGATGTCGTGGTCGCCTTCGATCAAACGGATGTTCTTGACCTTGGTGCCCACCTTGATGGCGCTGGACGAGCCCTTGACCTTGAGGTCCTTGATCAGCACCACGCTGTCGCCGTCCTGCAGCACCTGGCCATGGGCGTCTTTCCACACCCGCGCTGCCTCTGCTTCGGCGGCTGCGCCGGCCTGCCATTCATGCCCGCATTCGGGGCAAATCAGCGAGGGGCCGTCCTCATAGGTGAAGGTGGACTGGCATTGCGGACAGGGGGGCAGGGCGGACATGCAGACTTTCTGGAAAAACGGTCAGTGTAAGCGCCGGCCCAGGCGCTTGACCCGGCGGCTGGGACCGTCCGAGGACCGAAAAGCGGCTTTCTACAATCGGGGCATGTTTGCCGATGCCCCCACCTTCCCCGCGTCCTCGCCCCTGCTCGATCCGCTCAATCCGGAGCAACGCAGCGCCGTGACGCTGCCCGCCGAGCATGCGCTGATCCTGGCCGGGGCGGGCTCGGGCAAGACGCGGGTGCTGACCACGCGCATCGCCTGGCTCTTGCAGAGCGCGCAGGTCTCGCCCGGCGGCATCCTGGCGGTGACCTTCACCAACAAGGCCGCCAAGGAGATGGTGCACCGCCTCTCGGCCATGTTGCCGGTCAATGTGCGCGCCATGTGGATCGGCACCTTCCACGGCCTGTGCAACCGGTTTTTGCGCGCACACCACCAATTGGCGCAGTTGCCGCAGACTTTCCAGATCCTCGACACGCAGGACCAACTGAGCGCGATCAAGCGCCTGTGCAAGCAGTTCAACGTCGACGAAGACCGCTTCCCGCCCAAACAGCTGCAGTGGTTCATCGCCGGCTGCAAGGAGGACGGCCAGCGCCCAGGCGATGTGCCGGTGCGCGACGACGAGACGCGCCGCAAGGTCGAGCTCTACCAGCTCTACGAGGAACAGTGTCAGCGCGAGGGCGTGGTCGACTTTGGCGAGCTGATGCTGCGCTCGTTCGAGCTGCTGCGCGACAACGCCCATGTGCGCGAGCACTACCGCCGCCGCTTTCGCCATGTGCTGGTCGACGAGTTCCAGGACACCAACCAGCTGCAATACGCCTGGCTCAAGCTGCTGGTTGGCCTCCCCGGCGAAGGCGGGCAGGGGGCGATCATGGCGGTGGGCGACGACGACCAGAGCATTTACGCCTTTCGGGGCGCGCGCGTGGGCAATATGGCCGACTTCGTGCGCGAGTTCCAGGTCCAGCACCAGATCAAGCTTGAGCAAAACTACCGCAGCTTCAGCAACATCCTCGACTCGGCCAACCACCTGATCAGCCACAACAAAGGCCGCCTGGGCAAGACGCTGCGCACCGACCAGGGCGCGGGCGAGCCGGTGCGCGTGATCGAGCAGGCCAGCGATTTCGCCGAGGCCAACTGGGTGGTCGACGAGATCCGCCAGCTGGTCAAGCAGGACGGTTTTGCGCGCAAAGAGATTGCGCTGCTCTACCGCAGCAACGCGCAAAGCCGCGTGCTTGAGACCGCGCTGTTCAACGCCGGTTACCCCTACCGCGTGTACGGCGGCCTGCGCTTTTTCGAGCGTGCCGAGATCAAGCATGCGCTGGCTTATCTGCGCCTGTTGGAGAACCCGCACGACGACACCAGTTTTTTGCGCGTGGTCAACTTCCCGCCGCGCGGCATTGGCGCGCGCAGCATCGAGCAGCTGCAGGACGCCGCGCGTGCCGCCGGCTGCTCGCTGCACGACGCCGTCAGCGCGACCACCGGCAAGGCCGGCGCCAACCTGGGTGCCTTTGTCGCCATGGTCGATGTGCTGCGCGAGCAGACGCAAGGGCTGACGCTGCGCGAGATCATCGACCTGGTGCTCGACAAGACCGGCCTGGTGCAGCACTACCGCAGTGAAAAAGAGGGCGCCGACCGGGTCGAGAACCTGGAAGAACTGGTCAACGCCGCCGAGAGCTTCGTCACGCAGGAAGGCTTTGGCCGCAGTGCGGTGGCCCTGCCCGAGCTGTCCCAAAGCCCCGCGAGCCAAGGGCTGGACCCGGCGCAGCCGCTGGCCGACGACGGCCTGGACGACGGCGTGACGCTGAGCCCGCTCGCCGCCTTCCTCACGCACGCGGCGCTCGAGGCCGGCGACAACCAGGCCCAGGCCGGCGAGGACGCGATCCAGCTCATGACGGTGCACGCCAGCAAAGGCCTCGAATTCGATGTGGTGTTCATCACCGGGCTCGAAGAAGGCCTGTTCCCGCACGAGAACGCGATGAACGACTTCGACGGCCTCGAGGAAGAGCGGCGGCTCATGTACGTGGCCATCACGCGCGCACGCCAGCGCCTGTACCTGAGCCACTCGCAAACGCGCATGCTGCACGGGCAGACCCGCTACAACCTCAAGAGCCGCTTCTTCGACGAACTGCCCGAGGAATGCCTCAAGTGGGTCACGCCCAAGCAAGCGGGCTTTGCCAGCGGCCTGGCGGCGCCCTGGACGCCGGCCGCGGCGCGCCATGGTCAGGCCACGCAGGTTCGCCCCTCCTGGGGCAACAGCGGCCTGGGCAGCCCCTCGGTCAGCGCCGAGACCTGGAAGAGCCCCCCCGTGCCGGCGCAAAAAGCCACGCCCGAGCACGGCATCCTGGCCGGTATCCAGGTCTTTCACGCCAAATTCGGCGAGGGCAAGGTGTTGGCGGTGGAGGGGGCCGGGGCTGACGCGCGCGCCCAGGTCAACTTCCCACGCCACGGCGTCAAGTGGTTGGCGCTGAGCGTGGCCAAGCTGACGGTGGTTTGAGGCCTCAGGCCAGCTGGGGTTCGGAGACGCTGAAGCAGTCTTTGACGGTGAAGAGCATCGAGGTGAAGAACATCGCCGCCACCAGCAGCGCCAGCGGCATCAGGATCGACAGCGTCATTTGGGCATCGCCCAGCAAGCTGGCGGCGATCATCGCGCCCAGGGTGGCCGCGCCGAACACCCCGGCCCAGACCAGCAGGTAAACCGCGAAGGCGGCCTTGTTGCGCCAGCAGGCCATCCAGCTGAAGAACAGGCTTTTCACCGGCGGCACCTGCTGCCAGAACACCAGCGCTGGCGCATGCCAGAACACCATGGACAGCGGCGCATACAGCGCCATCGTGAGCCACATGGCCGATTGAAAGCGATCGGACTGCACCACTTCTGGGCTGAGCGCTTCACCCCCCAGGTACACGCGTGCGAACTGCCCACCATCGACCAGGGCCGAAGCGCCCATCAGCAGCATGAAGCCACAGGCATAGAGCAGGCCCAGGCGCAACATGGCCATGCGCTGGGTGGGTGTGCGCAGGGCGCTCCACAAGGTGCCCGGCATGGGGAATCGGCCTTCGTGGGCGGTTTGGGTGGCCGCCATCAGGCCGGCGGTGAAGGAGGGCATGAGCACCAGCGCGATCAGACCGCCCACCATCGGCAAGATGGACAGCACCGAGACCAGGGCCATGAACAAGAAGAACAGGCCCGTCATGGCCAGCGGTTGGCGCCAGAAGGTGCGCATGCCCATCAGGGCCCATTGCAGGCCACGGCGCGCAGGGACGGTTTGCAACAGCATGGTTTACAGCGTGAGGGGATGGTGAACGCGCCCGCGCAGCACGCGCTCGAAGTGCGTCGGATCGTGCGGCACCAGCATCGAGGCTTCGCGCGGCTGGTGAAAGTCCCACAGCCGCGAGACCCAAAAGCGCAAGGCGCCAGCGCGCAGCAGGGCCGGCAGCAGCTGGCGCTCGGCGGCCGTGAGCGGCCGCACCGACTGGTAGGCCGTCAGCATGGCCTGTGCACGCTGGGGCTCGTGTTGCCCGTCGGCATGGGTGATGCACCAATCGTTCAGGCACACCGCCAGGTCAAACAGCCAGCTGTCAACGCCCGCGAAATAAAAGTCGAACAGGCCGGTCAGGCGCTCGCCGTCGAACATCACGTTGTCGCGAAAGAGGTCGGCATGCACCGGGCCACGGGGCAGGGCTGCATGAGCGCTGCCGGCAGCGATGTGGTTTTGGTAGGCCAGCTCGCTGCGGATCAGGCTCGCCTGCTCGGGCGTGAGGTGGGGCAGCACCACCGGCACGGTGTCGTTCCACCAGGCCAGGCCGCGCAGATTGGGCTGCTGGCGCGGGTAGTCCTGGCCGGCCAGGTGCATGCGCGCGAGCATCTCGCCCACGGCGGCGCAATGCACGGGCTCGGGCGTCAGCTGGCTTTTGCCCGCCAGCTTGTTGACCACGGCGGCGGGTTTGCCGCAGACGGTGTGCAGGATGTCGCCATCGCGGTTGGCGGCCGGATCGGGCACCGGGATGCCTTGGGCCGCCAGGTGCTTCATCAGGTAAAGGTAAAAGGGCAGCTGTTCTTGCGTCAGGCGCTCGAACAGCGTCAGCACGTACTCGCCCTGGTCCGTGGTGACAAAGTAATTGGTGTTCTCGATGCCGCCTTCAATGCCGCGCAGGGCGCTGAGTTGGCCCAGGTTCAAGCGGTCAAGCAGGTCCTGGGCCTGGGCTTCGGTGACTTCGGTGAAAACCGCCATGGCAAAAGCGTGGTTGGGGCCTGAGAGTGGCCGTGCAGGTAAAACCACGATTGTAGGTTCTGCTAGGGTCGCCGCTGTCCGGCCGGGCACAATCGGGGCATGAGCGACACGCCCCAAGACCAGACCACCCGCCCACCTTTGCTCTTGCTGGTGGATGGCTCCAGTTACCTCTACCGCGCTTTCCACGCCATGCCCGATTTGCGCGCCGTGCCGGGCGACCCCAGCAGCCCGGCCACGGGGGCCATCCGCGGCATGATCAACATGATGGAGCGCCTGCGCAAGGACTACCCGGCGCCGCTGGCCGCTTGTGTGTTCGATGCCAAGGGCCCGACTTTCCGCGACGAGATGTACCCCGAGTACAAGGCCCACCGCAGCCCCATGCCCGACGATTTGCGTGCGCAGATCGAACCGATCCATGAGCTGGTGCGCCTGATGGGCTGGACCGTGCTCGATGTGCCCGGCGTCGAGGCCGACGATGTGATCGCCACCTTGGCCCACACCGCCAGCGCCCAAGGCGTCGAGGTGATCGTCTCCAGCGGCGACAAAGACCTGAGCCAACTCGTCAACGCGCATGTGACGATCGTCGATACGATGAATGGCAAAAAGCGCGACGTGGCCGGCGTCACCGCCGAGTTCGGCGTGCCGCCCGCGCTCATGATCGACTACCAGACCCTGGTGGGCGATCCGGTCGACAACGTCCCCGGTGTGCACAAGGTCGGTCCCAAGACGGCGGCCAAGTGGCTGCTTGAATACGGCTCGCTCGACGCGCTGGTGGCGCGCGCGCACGAAGTCAAGGGCGCCGCCGGCGAGCACCTGCGCCAGGCGCTCGATTGGCTGCCCAAGGGCCGTGCCCTGGTCACCATGAAGACCGACTGCGACCTGTCGGCCTGGGTGCCGGGCCTGCCGGCGCTCGATGCCTTGCACTTGCACGCGCCGGACGAAGAAAAGCTGCGCCGCTTTTACGAAACCTATGGTTTCCGTTCGCTCGCGGCCAAGGCCGGTGGCGCCGTGCCCCCGGCGCTGCGCGCGGCCGCCGTCATGGGCGATCTGTTCGGCACAGACCCTGCGGCCGATCCTGTGCCGGCCAGCCGCGTGCAGGGCCCGGTGAACTACACCACCATCACCGACTGGACGTTGTTCGAACAGTGGCACGCCCGCATCGAAGCCGCCGAACTCACGGCGCTCGACACCGAGACCACCTCGCTCGACGAGATGCGTGCCGAGATCGTCGGCATCTCGCTGGCGGTGCAGCCCGGCGAGGCCGCCTACATCCCCCTGGCCCACAACGGGCCCGACGCGCCGGTGCAATTGCCGCTGGACGAGGTGCTGGCGCGCCTGAAGCCCTGGCTGGAAAACCCGGCGCGGCACAAGCTGGGCCAGCACGTCAAATACGACCGCCATGTGTTCGCCAACCACGGCATCGAGGTGCAGGGCTATGTGCACGACACCATGCTGCAAAGCTATGTGCTCGAGGTGCACAAGCCGCACAACCTGGGCAGCCTGGCCGAGCGGCACCTGGGGCGCAAGGGCATCGGCTACGAGGACCTGTGTGGCAAGGGCGCGCACCAGATCCCGTTTGCCCAGGTCGATGTGGCGCGCGCGGCCGAGTACTCGTGCGAAGACGCCGACCAGTGCCTGGACGTGCACCTGATGCTGTGGCCGCAGATCGCATCGCACCCAGGCCTCAAACGCATTTACGAACTCGAAATCGCCACCAGCGAGGCGCTCTACCGCATCGAGCGCAATGGCGTGCTGATCGATGCGCCCACGCTGGCCGCGCAAAGCCAGCAACTGGGCGAGCGCATCGTGCAGCTCGAACAAGAGGCCTACGAGATCGCTGGCCAGCCCTTCAACCTGGCCAGCCCCAAGCAGCTGGGCGAGATCTTCTTCGACAAACTGGGCCTGCCGGTGGTCAAGAAAACCGCCACCGGCGCGCGCAGCACCGATGAAGAGGTGCTGGAAAAACTGGCCGAAGACTACCCGCTGCCCGCGCGCATCCTGGAGCACCGCAGCCTCTCCAAGCTCAAGGGCACCTACACCGACAAGCTCGCGCAGATGGCGCTGCCGCGCACCGGTCGCGTGCACACGCACTACGCCCAGGCCGTGGCGGTGACGGGACGCTTGTCCAGCAACGAACCCAATTTGCAGAACATCCCGATCCGCACCGCCGAGGGGCGCAAGGTGCGCGAAGCCTTTGTGGCGCCCGCGGGCCATGTGATCGCGAGTGCCGACTACAGCCAGATCGAGCTGCGCATCATGGCGCACCTGAGCGGTGACGAGGCCTTGTTGCGCGCCTTCCACGAAGGCCTGGATGTGCACAAGGCCACCGCAGCCGAGGTGTTCGGCCTCACCCCCGACCAGGTCAGCAGCGAGCAGCGCCGCTACGCCAAGACCATTAACTTTGGCCTGATCTATGGCATGAGCGCCTTTGGCCTGGCCAAGGCCCTGGGCATCGACAACACCGCGGCCAAGAACTACATCACGCGCTACTTCGAGCGCTTTGCTGGCGTCAAGCGCTACATGGACGAGACGCGCGAGCAGGCCAAAGCGCAGGGCTATGTGGAAACCGTGTTCGGCCGGCGCCTGATGCTGCCCGAGATCAACAGCCCCAATGGCCCGCGCCGCGCCGCGGCCGAACGCGCGGCCATCAACGCGCCCATGCAGGGCACGGCCGCCGACCTGATCAAGATGAGCATGGTGGCCGTGCAGGCCGCGCTCGATCAACAACAGCGGCACACCCAAGTCATCATGCAGGTGCACGACGAACTGGTGTTCGAGGTGCCCGAGGCCGAAATCGATTGGGTGCGCGCCGAAGTGCCGCGCCTCATGGCCGGCGTCGCCCAGCTCAAGGTGCCGCTCTTGGCCGAGGTGGGCATGGGCCCCAATTGGGAACAAGCGCACTGAAAGCGCGCTTTCCAAGTTTCGCCATCCGTTATCCTCGTGTTTTTCAAACCCTGGGAATCGCCATGTCCAGTTTTGCCGACCAGCTGAAATCCGAGATCGCCCGCATCGCCCGCAAAGAAGTGCGGGCCGAAACCAAGGCGCTCAAAAAAGCGAATGCGCAGCACCGCTCTGACATCGCGGCCCTCAAGCGCAAGCTGGTCGAACTCGAGCGTGCCTTGGCCCGACAGACCAAAGCCGGTGGCGCCACCCGCGCCAAGGCCGTCGCCGAGGAGGCTTCGGATGGCCCCAACCTGCGCTTTCGCGTGGCGGGCTTTGCCAACCTGCGCAAAAAGCTGGGCTTGTCGGCGGCCGAGATGGGACAGTTGATCGGCGTGTCGGCGCAATCCGTCTACCACTGGGAAACCGGCAAGACCCGCCCGCGCGCCAGCCAGCTGGCGGCGATCGCGGCCGTGCGGCAGCTGGGCAAGCGCGAAGTCGCGGCCCGTTTGGCCGCCGCCTGAGCGGGGCTGCACAGGCGATGGACCGGCGCACCGCCGAGGCCTTGCCGTATGCGCGGCTGGCCGATGAACTCGCCGCCGTCTTGCGCGACCCTTCGGTCCAGGTGCCCGAGCGGCGCGTGATGCCTTTGGCCGGCGGCGCCAGCCTGTTCGTCATGCCCGCGAGCGACGCGCGGGTGGCCATGACCAAGCTGATCAGCTTCACGCCCGCCAATGCGGGCACCCCACGCCCCACCATCCAGGGCGATGTGCTGGTGTTCGATGTGGCCACTGGCGCGCGCGTGGCCCAGCTCGACGGCCCGACGGTGACAGCGCGGCGCACCGCCGCCTTGTCGCTGCTGGCGGCGCGCCACCTGGCCGCTTGCCCGCAGGGGCCCGCGCTGATCGTGGGCGCCGGGGTCCAGGGCCAGGCGCATCTGGCGGCTTTTGCGCAGGGCCTGGGCGTGAGGCGTTTTTTCATCGCCTCGCGCACCCGCGCGGGGGCCGAGGCCCTGGCCGAGCAGGCCCGCGGCCAGGGCCTGCAAGCCCAGGCGGTCGATGACCCGGCCGAAGTGCAAACCCAATGCCCCCTGGTGCTGACCTGCACCCCGGCCCAGGCCGTGGTGCTGCGCGGTCCTGTGCACCCGCAGGTCTGGCTGGGTGCAGTGGGGGCTTTCAAGCCCAGCATGATCGAGCTGGACCCTGCGCTCACGCGCGAGCTGGCCGCGCGTGGCCGTGTGGTGGTCGACAC
>JBDLTR010000086.1:0-19163 GCA_039805705.1 Pseudomonadota bacterium | reverse complement strand
GCCGTCGTCAAACCGCCGCGGCACCGGCCACGATCTCGGAGAGTTCCTTCGTGATCGCCGCCTGACGCGTCTTGTTGTAAACCAGCTTGAGTTCGGCAATCACGTTGCCGGCGTTGTCGGTGGCGGCCTTCATGGCCACCATGCGGGCCGACTGCTCGGACGCCATGTTCTCGGCCACAGCCTGGTACACCAGCGCCTCGATGTAACGCAGCAGCAAGTCGTCGATGACCGTCTGTGCATCGGGCTCGTAGATGTAGTCCCAGCCATGCTCGCCCTGGGTGGGCTCGAGTGCCTCAGAAGACAGCGGCAGCAGTTGCTCCACCACCGACTCCTGTTTCATGGTGTTGATGAACTTGGTGTACGACAAGTACACGGCGTTGATTTCACCACGGGTGTAGGCGTCGAGCATGACTTTCACAGGGCCGATCAAGCGCTCGAGGTGGGGCGTGTCACCGAGTTGGGTGACGTGCGAAACCACTTTGGCGCCGACACGGTTGAGAAAGCCCAGGCCCTTGTTGCCGATGGCGACCGCCTCGATGCCGTTGCCCTGCGCTTGCAGGTCGCGGATCTTGTTGGTCACGGCACGCAACACGTTGGTGTTCATGCCGCCGCACAGACCTTTGTCGGTCGTGACGACGATGACCCCCGCCGTCTTGGCGGCATTGGTCTGCATGAACGGGTGCACGTATTCCGGGTTGGCCTTGCTCAGGTTGGCCGCGATGTTGCGCACTTTTTCGCTGTAGGGACGAGCGGCACGCATCCGGTCCTGCGCTTTGCGCATTTTGGATGCGGCGACCATTTCCATGGCCTTGGTGATCTTCTTGGTGTTTTCCACCGATTTGATCTTGCCGCGTATTTCCTTGCCTGCTGCCATGAAGGGCTCCTAGTCAGTCAGGGATCAAGCGAATGTCTTCTTGAACGCGGCGATCGCCGTGTTCAGCTCGGCTTCTGCGTCCTTGTCCATCGCCTTGTCGGCTTCCAGCTTGGCCAGCAGCGCAGCGTGCTTGTCCTTGAGGTAAGCATGCAGGCCGGATTCGAAGGCCAGGATCTTCTTGACATCGACGTCGTCCATGTAGCCTTTGTTCACGGCATACAGGGTCGCGCCCATCAGGCTGATCGGCAGCGGGCTGTACTGGGCCTGCTTGAGCAGTTCGGTCACGCGGGCACCGCGGTCGAGCTGCTTGCGGGTGGCTTCGTCCAGGTCCGAGGCAAACTGCGCGAAAGCGGCCAGTTCACGGTACTGCGCCAAGTCGGTACGGATACCACCGGACAGGCTCTTGATGAGCTTGGTCTGGGCGGCACCGCCGACGCGGGACACGGAGATACCGGCGTTGATGGCGGGGCGGATACCGGCGTTGAACAGGCTGGTTTCCAGGAAGATCTGGCCGTCGGTGATCGAGATCACGTTGGTCGGCACGAAGGCAGACACGTCACCGGCCTGGGTTTCGATGATCGGCAGCGCCGTCAGCGAACCGGTCTTGCCTTTGACGGCGCCTTTGGTGAAGGCTTCGACGTAGTCGGCATTCACACGGGCAGCACGCTCGAGCAGACGGCTGTGGAGATAGAACACGTCGCCGGGGAAAGCTTCGCGGCCTGGCGGGCGGCGCAGCAGCAGCGACACTTGACGGTAAGCCACGGCCTGCTTGGACAGGTCGTCGTACACGATCAGCGCATCTTCACCACGGTCACGGAAGTATTCGCCCATGGTGCAGCCGGAGTAGGCGGCCACGTACTGCATGGCGGCAGACTCAGAGGCCGAAGCGGCCACCACGATGGTGTATTCCATCGCACCGGCTTGTTCCAGAGCACGCACCACGTTTTTGATCGACGAGGCCTTCTGGCCAATCGCGACGTAAACGCAGGTCATGTTCTGACCTTTTTGGTTGATGATCGCGTCAATGGCCACAGCCGTCTTACCGGTCTGGCGGTCACCGATGATCAGCTCGCGCTGGCCGCGGCCGATCGGCACCATCGAGTCGATGGACTTCAGACCGGTCTGCACCGGCTGGTCCACGGACTGGCGTGCGATCACGCCCGGAGCGACCTTCTCGATCACGTCGGTCATCTTGGCGTTGATCGGGCCTTTGCCGTCGATCGGCTGACCCAGCGCGTTGACCACGCGACCAATCAGCTCGGGACCGACCGGCACTTCCAGGATGCGGCCCGTGCACTTGACGGTGTCGCCTTCGGAGATGTGCTCGTACTCGCCCAAGATCACGGCGCCGACAGAGTCGCGCTCGAGGTTCAGGGCCAAGCCGTAGGTGGCAGCGCCGTCCTTGGTGGCCGGAAACTCCAGCATTTCGCCTTGCATCACATCGGACAGGCCGTGGATGCGGACGATACCGTCGGTCACGGACACCACGGTGCCCTGGTTGCGGATATCGGCGCTGGCAGACAGCCCTTGGATGCGGCTCTTGATCAGTTCAGAAATTTCTGCGGGATTGAGTTGCATGACTCTTTCCTTCTTTCTTTAAATATGTCGGGCTCAGGCTTGACAGGTGCACATCAGGCCGTGAGGGCCGCTTTCATTTGGTCCAGTCGGGCCTTGACCGAGGTGTCCAGCACCTCGTCACCCACCACCACGCGGATACCGCCGATCAGCGACGCGTCGATCTCGACGCTCACCTGGAGCTTGCGCCCAAAGCGCTTTTCGAGCGTGGCCGACAACTCGGCCAGGGCCGCGGCGTCGATGGGGAATGCGCTGTGGACCACCGCGTCGGCGGTGCCGCTTTGGGCATTCATCAGGGTCCGGAATTGCTGCGCGATCACGGGCAATGCAGCGAGCCGACGGTTCTCGATGGCCAGACGCAAGAAGTTCTTGCCGGCCTCGGGCAGTGCGGTGCGCACCACACCGGAGACCAGGTCAAACACCTGGGCATCGGTCACCTTTGGGCTGTCGGCAAACTGCTGCAGCTGCTCGTTCTGGGCCACAGCAGCCAGCTCGTCGAGCCAGGCGGCCGTGCCAGCGAGGTCGGAAGCCTGCGCCTTGAACAGCGCTTCGGCGTAAGGGCGGGCGATGGTTGCAAGTTCTGCCATGGTCTGGTCTCTGGCTAAGCGATCACAGCTCGGTCTTGAGGCGGCCGAGCAAATCAGCATGGACGCCAGCGTTGACTTCCTTGCGCAGGATTTGCTCCGCACCCTTGACCGCCAGCACCGCCACCTGCTCGCGCAGGGCCTCACGGGCCTGGACAGTCTGCTGTGCTGCTTCGGCTTTGGCCGCAGCAATGATCTTGTTGGCTTCTTCGGTGGCGCGGGCCTTGGCTTCTTCCACCAGGGCCTGACCACGACGCTCGGCATCGGCCAGCAAAGCGGCCGTCTCGCTGCGCGATTTGGCCAACTCGGCTTCCACACGCTGGTTGGCCGAAGCCAGATCGGCTTTGGCGCGGTCAGCAGCGGCAAGACCATCGGCAATCTTCTTGGCACGCTCGTCCAAGGCGGCGGTGATGGGCGGCCACACGAATTTCATCGTGAACCACACCAAGATGGCGAACACAATCGCCTGGACGAAGAGGGTTGCGTTGATGCTCACGACAACACCTTTCTATCTGAGATTGCGGGGATTACTTCAGGACGAACGGGTTGGCGAACGCGAACATCATGGCGATACCCACGCCGATCAGGAAGGCGGCGTCGATCAGACCGGCCAGCAGGAACATCTTGGTTTGCAGTTCGTTCATCAGCTCGGGCTGGCGGGCAGCGGATTCGAGGTACTTGCTGCCCATGATGCCGATACCGATACAGGCACCGATGGCACCCATGCCGATGATCAGACCAGCTGCCAGTGCGACGTAACCGAGGACGTGTTCCATTTGTTTGCTCCTAAGGATGTTGATGGAAGGGTTGGAAAAAGAAAACGGAGATCAGTGGGCGTCGTGCGCCTGACCGATGTAGACCAGCGTCAGCATCATGAAGATGAACGCTTGCAGCGCCACGATCAGGATGTGGAAGATGGCCCAGATGGAGCCGGCAATGATGTGGCCGATGGGCAACAAGATGCCCGACAGCGACATCGCTGCAGCGCTGCCCATGAGGGCGATCAGCATGAAAATCAGCTCGCCGGCGTACATGTTGCCGAACAGTCGCATGCCGTGCGAAACGGTCTTGGCCACGAATTCGATCATCTGGAAGGCGAAGTTGATCGGCCACAGGATCGGGTGGGCACCGAAAGGCGCGGTGGTCAGCTCATGCAGCCAGCCGCCCATGCCCTTGATCTTCACGTTGTAGAACAAGCAGATCAGCAGCACCGAGCACGACAGGCCCAGGGTGGACGACAGGTCGGCGGTGGGCACCACGCGGAAGTAATGGATGCTGTGGTCCAGGCCGGTGACGGAGAAGATGCCGTGGAACAAGTCGACCGGCAAAAAGTCCATCGAGTTCATCAGGAAAATCCAGACGAACACGGTCAACGCCAGCGGCGAAACCAGTTTGCGGCTCTGCGCGCTGTGCACGATGCCTTTGGCTTGGTTGTCCACCATCTCGATCAGGATTTCGACCGCCGCCTGGAAGCGGCCGGGCACCCCCGCGGTCGCCTTGCGAGCGGCATTCCACAACACGAGGCAGCCGATGACGCCCAGCGTGATGCCCCAAAAAATGGAGTCGAGGTTGAAAACCGAGAAATCAATCACGCCCGACATGGGCTGATTCTGCAGATGGGTCAGGTGGTGAACGATGTATTCACCAGCGGTGGGGGCGTTTTCTGCGGACATTCGCGATGACTTGGTTAACGATTGACTTTCGGATAGAACATTTGGCTCACGCCCAATGCCACCCAGTGAACTTTCATGGTGACCACAAACCCGATCAGCAAAGCCGGCCAACTCAGGGCATCGATCCAGCGGTTGGCCACCAGCAACATGCCCACCGTCAGGCCGATTTTCACCAGCTCCCAAAACAGAAAGCCAGAAACCGCCGTCCCCAGGTTGGCACGTGTGAGGCGACTGGTCATGCCACGCGCAAACAGCGCCGCAGGCACCACCACCGACAAACCACCGTAGGCCACCGACTGCACCACCGACACACGCTCCGTCAAGAGCCACGCCAGCGCTGCGGCCACCACCGCCACCACCAACTGAAAACCCACCACCCTCCAAACAGACAGCAAGGGCAGCCGCGCGCGCAAGGCCTGGGCCTCTTGGGCCGTCAACGGCTTGAACTCGTCTTCAGTGTGTGGCTGATCGCAGGGCATGATTCTAAACAGTGTCTTTACACCCAGGTTACAAACAGGCCCTGCTGCGGATTGCAGCCGGCGATTATATACAGGCCACCGCTGCCGCCCAGGCCCGCAAAGGCCTGCCGCCTCGCGGACACCCCGCCCTGGCGATAATCAAGGCCCATGAGCGCCTCCAGCACCCCCAGCACCGGCAGCGATCCGCGCAAGGATTCGCTGATCGAATACCCCTGCCGTTTTCCCATCAAGGTGATGGGCGCCATGGCGGATGGCTTTGCCAACGCCCTGGCCGAGGTGGCGCGCGAGTTCGACCCGGGCTTTGACCCCGCCACCATGGAGCTGCGCCCCAGCAAGGGGGGCAACTACCTGGGGGTGACGATCACCATCACCGCCACCAGCCGCGAACAACTGGACGGCCTGTACCTGCGCCTGACCAGCCACCCCATGGTCAAAATCGTTTTGTGATGCAGATCCGCCAGCTCGGCCGGGTGGATTACCTGCCCACCTACGAGGCCATGCAGGCCTTCACCGCCGCGCGCTCACCCGACACGCCCGATGAGCTCTGGCTCTGCGAGCACCCGCCCGTCTTCACCCAGGGCCTGGCCGGGCAGGCCAGCCACCTGCTCGCGCCTGGCGACATCCCGGTGGTGCCCACCAACCGCGGCGGCCAGGTCACCTACCACGGCCCAGGCCAGGTCATGGCCTACCCGCTGCTGGACCTGCAACGGCGCGGCTACTTCGTCAAAGAATATGTCTACAAGCTCGAAGAGTCGGTCATCCGCACCCTCGCACACTTTGGCGTGACGGGCCACCGCGTGGCCGGCGCGCCCGGCATCTATGTGCGGCTGGACGACCCGTTTGGCCACGCCGCGTTGGCCGGGCCGCTGCACCCGCAAGACCCGTTTCGCGGCCTGGGCAAAATCAGCGCTCTGGGCATCAAGGTCAGCCGCCACTGCACCTACCACGGCGCCGCGCTCAATGTGGCGATGGACCTGGAACCCTTTGGGCGCATCAACCCTTGCGGTTACGCAGGTTTGAAAACCATCGACCTTTCTACAATCGGGGTACAGACCACCTGGGGCGAAGCGGCCCAGGTGCTGGGCGAGCAGCTGGCGGCACGACTGTGAGCGCTGCGCCCTTGGACACCGTCTCACCAGGCACCCACATGAGCAACCCCACCCCCGAACGCAACGTCGTGCGCGAAGCGCAAACCCCAGGCAACTACGACCCCCTGGCCAAACAAAAAGCCGCGGCCAAGCTCTCGCGCATCCCGGTCAAGGTCGAACCGGGCGAGGTGCTCAAAAAGCCCGAATGGATCCGCGTCAAGGCCGGCTCGCCGACCACGCGCTTCTACGAAATCAAGGACATCCTGCGCAGCCACAAGCTGGTCACGGTGTGCGAGGAAGCCAGCTGCCCCAACATCGGCGAATGTTTTGGCAAGGGCACGGCCACCTTCATGATCATGGGCGACAAGTGCACGCGCCGCTGCCCGTTTTGCGATGTCGGCCACGGCCGCCCCGACCCACTGGACGTGAACGAGCCCGACAACCTGGCCAAGACGATCGCCCAGTTGCAACTGAAATACGTGGTCATCACCAGCGTCGACCGCGACGACCTGCGCGACGGCGGTGCTGGCCATTTTGTCGAGTGCATCCGCAAGACCCGCGAGCTGTCACCACAAACGCAGATCGAGGTGCTGGTGCCCGACTTCCGCGGCCGTGACGACCGCGCGCTCGAGATCCTCAAGGCGGCGCCGCCCGACGTGATGAACCACAACCTCGAAACCGTGCCGCGCCTGTACAAGGAAGCGCGCCCGGGCTCAGATTACGCGTTCAGTCTGAACCTGCTCAAAAAATTCAAGGCCTTGTTCCCCCAGGTGCCCACCAAGAGCGGCCTGATGGTCGGCCTGGGCGAGACCGACGAAGAAATCCTCGAAGTCATGCGCGACATGCGCGCGCACAACATTGACATGCTGACCATTGGCCAGTACCTGGCCCCCAGCAACAGCCACCTGCCGGTGCGCCGCTATGTGCACCCCGACACTTTCAAAATGTTCGAAGCCAAAGCCTACGAGATGGGCTTCACCCACGCCGCTGTGGGGGCCATGGTGCGCTCCAGTTACCACGCCGACCAGCAGGCCCATTCGGCGCAGCAGCGCAGCCACGGCGGCTGATCAGGCAAAAGCCGCCGGCTGAAGCGGCAGATGCGGGCCTGCCCGGCGGCAGGTGCAGACTCAGCGCCGCACGCCCAAGACCTCGATCGCGACCGCGCGTGGCGCCCAAGGACATGCCTGGGCCATCTGGGCCGGCGGGATGCCACCACAGCCCGACAAGGCAGACACCGCCAAAGGCAGCACCTCGGTCTGGTAGCGCCACTGCTGGCCGCCCTTGGCCACCAAGCCTTGCTGCACCAGCTGTGCGCGCCGCAGGGCGGCAACCCGCTCACCGTCGGCTTGGGGGTCTTGCACATGCCCCACCACGCGCACCCGATCGACCCGCAAGAACTCCCGGCGCCACTGCACCACCTGGGCCTCCAGCATCAAGCCACCCGCCTCGGTCAAGGCCGCGCCATCGCCCACCCACAAGCCATCCGCGGGCAACAGTTCCCGTCGCACAGCTTGCACCTCGAGTTGCACGTTCGCGCCCACCGGTGTCGACCCTGCAGGCGGGTCGCCAGGCGCAGCCGCTTGTGCACACAGCGCGCCACACCCCAACACACTCCCAGTTGCCCAGCGTTTGATCCTGTCCATGGTGTACTCCCTGCGTGGCTGTTGATGCGCGCATATTGCCATGAAGCCGGCCACGCAAAACCATGCGTTTTGGCCGCGCACGGGGCCCACATGCTCAGCGCGGCGGTGCCAGGCTGTTTACCCCACCGACGTGGCAGGCGCAGGCTTGCCAAGCGGCTCAAGACTTGGGCCCAAAGGGGCAATGTCCAGGGCGTGGGCTGATCTGGGGGTGCAGGCGGCATGTGTTGGGTCTGAGCGCGTAGACCGTGCAACGCCGCGTTTGGGCATCCAAAAAATGGCAGTCCCCGCTGGCACGACGGGCCAGGGTGAACACGCTGTTTTTGAAGTTGAAGTGGTCGATCAGACCGGCCTTGAGCAAGCGCTTGGCGATCTGCTTGGGCGGCTCATGCTCGGCCTCGAAAACGTCAACCAGCTGCAGGCGCACCAAATCTGGCAGCCGCACCTCAACCGGCATGGTGCAACAATGGGCCGCACAGCCCTCGCACAGACCCGCACGGTAGCGGGTCCAGGTCTCCAGGCGGTCGACATCGACAAAGCGGACAGGGGCTTTCACAGCCGCCAGTGTGCCAAAGAAAAGGCGCGCCAGGCTGGCGTCGCCCTGCGGCCCAGCTCAGGCCATGTTGTCCCAAGCCTGCAGCGCCTCGGCGGTGTACATCAAGGCCGGGCCGCCGCCCATGTAGACGCAAACCGCCAACATTTCTTCCACCTCCTGGCGCGTGGCCCCCAGGCGCTTGAGGGCTTTGACGTGAAAGCCGATGCAGCCCGAGCAACGCTGCGTGACGCCGATGGCCAAGGCGATCAGCTCTTTGTGTTTGGCGCTGATGGTGCCCTCGGCCATCGAGGCTTTGGCCAGCTGGCCAAAGCCCTGCATGGCTTCGGCTTGGGCTTGGCGGAAGGGGCCGAGATTGGCATTGATGTTCTGGATCAGGCTGTTGTGGTCAAAGGTGCTCATGGTGTGGGCCTCGAAAAAGCCAAGCGCCCCGTGCGCTGGCGTGAAGCTGACCAGTGTCGGGCTTGCACGGGCCTTGGGGTTTGATTTTTCTCAGCGCGGCATCAGGCTGGCCGGGTCGTCGCTGTCGAGCACCTGTTGCGCCCAGGGCTGCAGCTTGGCGGTGTCCGACAAGATGATGCGCTGCTTGACCGAGAGCACTTGCGAGGGGTGCATGGAAAAGCTGCGCAAACCCAGGCCGAGCAAGAGCTTGGTCATGGTGACGTCGCCCGCCATCTCGCCACACACCGAGACGCCCTTGCCTTGGGCCTGGCAGGCAGCGATGGTGTCGGCCAACAGGCGCAGCACCGCCGGGTGCAGCGGGTCGTAGAGGTGGGCCACCGATTCGTCGGCGCGGTCGATCGCCAGCGTGTACTGGATCAGGTCGTTGGTGCCGATCGACAGGAAATCGAAATGTCGGAGGAACAGGCGCAGCGACAGCGCGGCCGCCGGCACCTCGATCATCGCGCCCAGGCGCACCGGGCCGTGCACCAGGCCCTTGCGGTCCAGCTCGTGCCGGGCTTGCTCGATGAGCTGCACCGTTTGCCGGATTTCGCTGCCGTGCGCGAGCATGGGGATCAGCAGATTGACCTTGCCGTGCGCGGCGGCGCGCAAGATGGCGCGCAACTGGGTGAGGAACATCGAGGGGTCGGCCAAGCTCCAGCGGATGGCGCGCAGGCCCAGCGCAGGGTTGAGGTGGGCCGCGTCGTGGCGGGTTTCGTCCAACGGTTTGTCGGCGCCCACATCGACGGTGCGGATGGTGACGGGCAGGCCTTTCATGCCTTCCAGGGCGCGGCGGTAGGCGTCGTACTGCTCGTCTTCGCCAGGCAGATTGCCCTGGCGGCCCATGAACAAAAATTCGCTGCGGAACAGGCCCACGCCGACCGCGCCCGTGGCCAGCGCAGCAGCGGTGTCCTCGGGCATCTCGATGTTGGCCAGCAACTCGATCTTTTGCCCGTCGAGCGTGACCGCCGGGGTGTGGCGCAGGCGCGCCAGGCGCTCGCGTTCGACCTGGCCCTGGCGCTGCTTGAAGCTGTACTCCGAGAGCATGATCGGCGAGGGGTCGACGATGACCACGCCGGCGTCGCCGTCGATGATGATCCAGTCGTCCTGCTGGATCAGCTGGCTGGCGCTGCGCGCGCCCACCACGGCGGGGATGTCCAGGCTGCGCGCGACGATGGCGGTGTGCGAGGTTTTACCCCCCACATCGGTCACAAAGCCGGCAAAGACGCTTTGCTTGAACTGCAGCATGTCGGCCGGCGAGAGGTCATGCGCCACCAGCACCAGCGGCACATCGGTGTCTTCCAGGTGCAACTCTTGCTGCTGGCGCTGCGGGGGCGCCACGCGCGCGATGGCCGAGCCGGTGCCCTTGAGGCTGTGCAGCACGCGCTCGGCCACTTGCTCCATGTCGGCCTTGCGCTCACGCAGATAGGGGTCTTCCATCTCGTCGAACTGGCGACCAATGACCTCGAGCTGGCTGGTCAGCGCCCATTCGGCGTTGTAAAAGCGCGCCTCGATCCACTGGCGCACGCCCGCGGTGACTTCTTCGTCTTGCAAGAGCATGAGGTGCACATCGAGCAAGGCGGCGAGTTCGTGGGGAGCATCTTCGGGCAACTCTTTTTGCAGGCGCTGGATTTCCTCGATCACCTCGTCGCGGGCGACGCGCAGGCGGCCGATCTCGGCCTGCACCTGTTCGGGCGCAATGAAGTAGTGCGCCACATCGACGCGGCTGGACGCGACCAGCACCGCGCGGCCAATGGCGATGCCGCGCGCGACCGCCAGTCCGTGGATGCTGAAGGCCATTTACTGCCCTTCGCCGAACTTGTCGGCCATCAGCGCCAGGATCGCGTCCAGGGCTTCTTGTTCACGCTCGCCACTGGTGTCGACGGTGACTTCGCTGCCCAGGCCGGCGGCCAACATCATCACACCCATGATGCTTTTGGCATTGACGCGGCGGTCCCCCTTGCTGAGCCACACCTCGCAGGGAAAACTGCCCGCCAGCTTGGTCAGCTTGGCCGAGGCCCGCGCGTGCAGGCCGAGCTTATTGCTGATGGTCGTGGTGGCTTGCGGCATGTCGCGTTCCTGTCTGGTTTTGGGGGGCTGTGTTGCCCACGGGCACGATGCCCTGGGCGCCACCGGTCTGCGCACGGGTGCTCAGGGCCTGCAGGCTCTCGTGGCGGTAGCAGACACTGCGCAGCAGCATCGGCAAATTGGCGCCCGCCACCAAGCGGGTGTTCACGCCGTCGTGCAGCTTTTGCGCCACATTGCAGGGGGTAGCGCCATAGACATCGCTGACCAGCAGCACCTGCTCGGTGCCCAGGCGCTGCAGGGCTTGTTGCGCGCGGGCCAAGGTGGCCTCCGGGGCCTCATCGGGCGGCACATCGACCGCCAGCACCTCGCTGGCACAGTCGGGAAAAACGTGCAGGGCGCATGTCCGCAAGGCGCTGGCCAGCGGCGCATGGGCAATGATGAGGATGCCGTTCATGGTCTTCAATTATCCGCCCGCTTGTGCATGAAAAAGAGCCAGGACATCACCGAACACAGGCCCAGCACACCAAAGGCCACTTGGTAGGCCTCTTGCACCGTGCCACCCAGACCGCGCACCGCGTCGATGCCCAGCCCCATGCCCCACTGCACCACGAAGATGCCGGTGAAGATCACCAGGTTGTAAGCGGACAGGGCGCGGCCGGCCAGGTGGGGGGCAAACGCCATGCCGACGGCGGGCTGGGCCAGCGAAACGAAGGTGCTGCTCATGCAAAACAGCGCCAGCACCCAGGCGCTGTGCGGACCCAGCGCCGGGCCCGCCAGCACCAGCAGGGCCATGAGCACAAAGCTCAGCGGCAAGCCCCAGGCAATCAGGCGGTTGGCGTGGATGCCTCGGCGGGCCAAGCCGGGGGTGATCGACCCCCAAAGCAAGAAGCACAGCAGCATGCACAGGTTGATCACAAAAAGGCCGGTGGCGGCCTCCATCGCGCTCCAGCCAGCCACCTGGGTCAGCCAAGGCCCCGCCCAGAGCGTCTGGATGGCCACCATGCCGCCATAGCTGAAAAAGCCGATCGGCGTCATGCGCCAGAAGTAGCGGCTGCGCCAGACCGGGGTGTAGCCCTCGCCGTCGTCGGGCGTGGCATTGGCCGAGCCCGGGGCCGTCCAAGGGGGCACCCACAGGCGGATGCACAGCATGGCCACCGCGATGCAGGCCGCCAAACCCCAAAACAAAGCGCGCCAGCCCCAGACCGGCATCAGCCATTGCACCGGCAAGGTGGCGGCCAGCATGCCGAGCGATCCGGTCATGAGCATCCACGAATTGGCGCGCAACTGGCTGTCGGCGGCAAACCAGCGGCGGTAGCCGGTCAGCGGTGCCATCAGGCAAGCGCTCAGGCCAACCCCGGCGAGCACGCGGGCCATCAGCAGGCCCGCAAAACTGCTGGCCTGGGCAAACACCAGGCAGCCCAGCACCGCCACCGTGAGGAACAGCAAGACCACGCGGCGTGGGCCATGGCGGTCCAGCCAGCGCCCCAGCGGCAACTGGGTCAGCGAAAAGCCCAGGAAGTAACCGCCGGCCAGCAGGCCGAGGTCGCGCGCGTTCAAGCCCAGTTCTTGGGTGAGCACCGGCGAGAGCGTGGCCGTGATCGCGCGCAAGAGGGTGGAAAAGAAATACGCCAGGGCAAAGGCCAAAAACACCGCCACGCCCAGCCGGCGCGGCAGCAAGGTGCTGGTGGGGCTCATGGCTGCAGTCCTTCCATCAGGCCCTGCGCCAAGTCGGGGCGCGGACGCGGGGCGTAGACCGCCGCGTGCACCACCCGCACATGGTCGCCTTCGGCCGCGGCAGCCCACGCCAAATCGGCGCTGACCGCCTGGCCATCGGCACGGCGGCCAGTGACCGTCTGGTGCACGGCAGCGGCGAGCGGCAACCAAGCCGCTCCCACCCAGGGGCGCGCCTGGCCAGGGTCGGCTTCGGCCTGCAGATGGCGCAAGGTCAAGGCCCGCCAGCCTTGCAGCACGGCTTGCACATCGGCACCCGCCGGCAAGGCGGCGGTCATGACGACCAGCATGGCGTTGTCAGACTCGCAGCCGACCACCTGCAGGGGCACAGGCACGCCACCCAGAGGCACTTCGCGCTGGGTGCGGTCGGGTTTGCAAGGCAGTTGTGCGCGCAGGCGGGCGCCGTCGAAATTCACCTGGCGCCAGTTTTGGTCGGGGCTGCAGGCGGCCAAACCGAGCAGACAGACGGCGGCGCCGACACGAAGACGGTCAAACATCATGCGGGCATTGTAGAGAGGGCCCTGTGGGCCGCGTGACACCACCGCTGGCGGTTTTGGCGAGAATAGGGCCATGAACGCACTCCATGGCATCCGTGTCCTCGACCTCTCCCGCGTGCTGGCGGGCCCCTGGTGTACCCAGAACCTGGCCGATCTGGGGGCCGATGTGATCAAGATCGAGCGCCCGGGCACGGGCGACGACACGCGCGGTTGGGGGCCACCGTTTTTGCAAGACGCGCAAGGCCAAGACACGGCCGAAGCCGCTTACTACCTGGGTTGCAACCGCAACAAGCGCTCGCTGACCTGCGACATCGCCCTGCCCGAAGGGCAGGCGCTGATCCGCGACCTGGTGCGGCACTGCGATGTGTTCATCGAGAACTTCAAGGTCGGTGACATGGCGCGCTACGGGCTGGACTACGCCAGCCTGTCGGCGATCAACCCCAAGCTGGTGTACTGCAGCGTGACCGGTTTTGGCCAAACTGGCCCGTACAAAGACCGCGCCGGCTATGACTATGCGGTGCAAGGCATCGGCGGCCTCATGAGCATCACTGGCGAGCGCGACGATCTGGGCGGAGGCCCGCAAAAGGTGGGGGTGGCGGTGGCCGATCTGTTCACGGGCATGTACGCCACCGTGGGCATCTTGGCGGCCTTGCGCCACGCCGAGCACACCGGACAAGGCCAATACCTGGACATGGCCTTGCTGGACGTGCAGGTGGCGATGCTGGCCAATCTGGGGGCCAATTACCTGGTCAGCGGCAAGGTGCCCTCGCGCGCGGGCAATGCCCACCAGAACATCGTGCCCTACCAGGTGTTCGAGGTGAAGCCGCCTGCGGGCAGCGGCGCGGCAAGCCGCGACCACATCATTCTGGCGGTGGGCAACGACGGCCAGTTCGCCAAGTTCTGCGCGGTGGCCGGTGTGCCCGAGCTGGCGCAAGACCCGCGCTACGCGCTGAACGCCGACCGCGTGCGCCACCGCGCCACGCTGGTGCCTTTGCTCGAAGGCATTTTGAAAACCCGCACCAAGGCCGACTGGCTGGCCGCGTTGGAAGCGGCCAAAGTGCCCTGCGGCGCCATCAACAACCTGGCCGAGGTGTTCGCCGACCCGCATGTCCACGCGCGCGAGATGGTGCAGCAGTGGCAGCACCCGCTGCAGCCCGAGCTGCGCCTGGTGGCCAGCCCGCTCAAGATGAGCGGCACCCCCGTGCGTGAGGATTTGCCGCCGCCCTTGCTCGGTCAGCACACGTCCGAGGTGCTGTCCGAGGTGCTGGGCTACGAGGCAGCGCGGCTGGCGGCGCTGCGCGCCAAAGGCGTGATTTAAGGCCCCCGACAAAGCCCCCGGCGCTGGCGGACAAAAGCGCGGACCGCCGCGCTGCAGGGGCGGGCTTTTACAATGTCTGTATGAAACGACTGGGTTTTTTGGCGCTGTGCCTGAGCGCCGTGCTGGTGCTCTCGGCTTGTGGCCAAGACAAGGCGCCAGCGTCTTCGTTCGTCTTGCTCGACGGCTCCCGGCTGAGCACGGCGCAACTGCAAGGCAAAGTGGCGTTGGTGAATTTTTGGGCCACCAGCTGCACCACCTGCGTGGCCGAAATGCCCGACTTGGTGAGCACCCACCACAAGTACAAGGAGCGGGGCTACGAGACGCTCGCCGTGGCGATGAGCTACGACCCGCCAGCCTATGTGGTGAACTTTGCCCAGACGCGGCAACTGCCCTTCAAGGTGGCGATCGACAACACCGGCGCCAACGCCAAAGCCTGGGGCGACGTGAAGCTCACGCCCACCACCTACTTGCTCAACAAAAAGGGCGAGATCGTCAAGCGCTACGTGGGCACACCCAATTTCGCGGAGCTGCACCAGCTGATTGAAAAGCTGCTGGCCGAAGGCTGAGGCCCGGCCAAGCCGGGCCGCTGGCGCAGCTCAGTCTTTGCGGAAGTTGTCGTGGCAGGCCTTGCAGCTGCTGCCCGCGGGGCCCACTGCGGCCTTGAGCGCATCCAGGTTGCCGGTCTTGGCGGCGGCCACCACTTTGGCCACCTCGGCCTGGTTTTTGTCCGCCGCCTCCTTGAATTTGGCAACGTCTTTCCAGATCTCCGGCTTGGCGCGGGTTTCCCCTTTGTCGGTGCCTTCGCCAAATGCCGCCCAGGGCAGCTTGACCACGGTGGCGAGCACGTCGGCGTTCTCGGCTGCGGCTTTGGCATCAAACGGGATCTTGCCCTGCGCCATCTGGCTGAGGCGCCCAAAATGCGCAGCCATCAGCGTGAAACCGGCTTTGCGGTATTTGACCGCGTCCTCAGGTTTGGCAAACTGCGCGTGGGCGGGCATGGCGCAGACCATGGTGGCCAACAGGCTGCTCAATGCGATGATTTTTCTCATGGTGCTCTCCTCTGGGGTTGGTGGATGATTCGGGCTGCAAAGTCTCGCACGTTTTGTCTTTTTTTGCTTTGAGAACACCCATGTCCAAGTTCACTGTTCGCATCTGGGATTTGCCCACCCGTCTTTTCCATGGGCTGCTGGTGGTCTGCGTGGTCGGCCTGGTCATCACCGGCAACGTGGGTGGCGATGCCATGGTCTGGCATTTCAGGCTGGGCTCTGCGGTGCTGACGTTGCTGCTGTTCCGTCTGGTCTGGGGGTTCGTCGGGGGCCATTGGTCACGCTGGTCACAATTGCCGCTGTCGCCATCGCGTGTGCTGGGCCACCTGCGGGGCCAGGGCCAGCCGGCGGTCGGTCACAACCCGCTGGGTGCCTGGTCCTTGCTGCTGATGCTGGGCTGGCTCTTGCTGCAGGTCAGCACAGGGCTGGTCAGCGATGACGAGATTGCCCATGCCGGGCCTCTGAGCCACTGGGTTTCCAGTGCCACCGTCAGTGCGGCTACCGCCTGGCACAAAGGCATTGGCAAACTGGTGTTGTTGGCCCTGGTGCTGCTGCACGTGGCCGCGATCGTTTGGTACCGGATTCGCAAGGCGCAGGCGTTGGTGCCCCCCATGCTGCACGGCGACAAATCCTTGCCCGAAGCCGCGACCCCTTCTCGCGATGACGCCCAATCGCGTGTTCTCGCGGCCGTGCTGGTGTTGGCTTGCGCCGCGTTGGTACAGAGCTTGTTGAGCCTCGCTGCCGCCTGAAGCGCGGCTGCCGTGCCTGCGAACAGATGCCGCTACACTGCCAGCAGGACCACTCGCATCGCCGACCTTGGACGCACACAAGATTGAATTGATCCGCCCCAGCACCGCAGGGGACTTGGCGCTGGTGCGCGAGATCTTCACGGAATACGCCGGCACGCTGAGTGTGGACCTGGATTTTCAGGACTTCGACCTGGAGCTCAGCGGCCTGCCCGGGGACTACGCCCCCCCACGCGGCGCCCTTTTGCTGGCCACCGTCGATGGGCTGGTGGCCGGGTGTTGCGCCCTGCGCGCGATGGACAGCAGCGATTACACGAATGCGGCCGAAATGAAGCGCCTGTTTGTGCGCAAGGCGTTTCGCGGTTTGGGCCTGGGGCGCCAGTTGGCCGAAGCCATTCTGGACGAAGCGCGCCGCGCGGGTTACAGCTGTGTGCTGCTCGACACCTTGGACGACATGGAGGCGGCGCGGGCGCTCTACGAAGACCTGGGCTTCACGGAAATCCCCCCGTACTACCACAACCCCCACGCGGGCTCACACTACCTCAAGGTGGAACTCGACTGAGGCTCTGCGCCCTGCAAAGCCACAGGGCCGCAAGAGCGGCCCTGTTCGTGGTGGCGGTGGGGTGAATCAACCTTTGGCTTGCGCGAGCAGGGTGGCTGCGTCGCTGACCTCGAATTTGCCGGGGGCTTCGACGTTGAGCGTGACCACCTTGCCGTCCTTGACCAGCATGGAGTAGCGGTTGCTGCGCAAGCCCATGCCGCGCGCCGTCAGGTCCAGCGTGAGGCCGGTGGCCTTGCTGAAGTCGGCGCTGCCGTCGGCCAGCATGCGCACCTTGGTGCCGGTTTTCTGGTCACGCGCCCAGGCGCCCATCACGAAAGCGTCGTTCACGCTGACACACCAGATTTCATCGACACCGGCGGCGCGCAGGGCGTCGTGCTGCTCGATGTAACCCGGCACATGCTTGGCCGAGCAGGTGGGCGTGAACGCGCCCGGCAAAGCGAACAGGGCGATGGTCTTGCCGGCGGCCGCCTTGTGCACGTCCACCGGGTTGGGGCCGATGCTGCAGCCATTGCCTTCCACTTCGGAATATTCCATCAGGGTGGCGGCGGGCAATGGGTCTCCGACTTTGATCATGTGTGTCTCCAGGGTAGAAAAATGACGGCAAAAAAAACGACCCACGCATTGTGGGTCGTTTTGGCGAAGCTTGCAGCGCTTGGGCTTTTTGGGCTTATACGGCGGCAGCTTTCTCGACCAGGCGGGTGGCGACCCAGTTCTTGGTCTTGGAGATCGGCTTGCTCTCGGTGATCTCGATGATGTCGCCCAGGTGGTACTCACCCTTTTCGTCGTGCGCGTGGTACTTGCTCGACTTGGCCACGATCTTGCCGTAGAGGGCGTGCTTCACACGACGCTCCACCAGCACGGTCACGGTCTTGGCGCGCTTGTCGCTGACCACCTTGCCAATCAAGGTGCGCTTGAGGGATGTTTTGGCTTCCGTCATGGTCACTCCTTATTTGGCGGCTTGCTTTTCAGCAAGGATGGTCTTGGCACGGGCGATGGCGCGGCGGGTTTGGCCGAGCGTCCCGGTGTTGCCGAGTTGTTGCGTGGCTTTTTGCATGCGCAGACCAAAGTGGGCTTTTTGCAGCTCTTTGATCTCGGCTTTCAGGCCATCCACGTCTTTTTGGCGCAGTTCAGCAGCTTTCATTTCTTCGTTCTCCTGAATCACTGGCCGATCATGCGGCTGACAAACGTGGTGCGCAGCGGCAGCTTGGCAGCCGCCAGCTTGAACGCTTCGCGAGCGAGTTCCTCGGGCACGCCGACGATCTCGTACAGCACCTTGCCCGGCTGGATCTCAGCCACGTAGTACTCGGGGTTGCCCTTGCCGTTACCCATACGCACTTCTGCGGGCTTGGTGGAAATCGGCTTGTCGGGGAACACACGGATCCAGATGCGGCCACCGCGCTTGACGTGACGGGAAATGGCACGACGGGCGGATTCGATCTGGCGGGCCGTCAGACGGCCACGGTCCGTGGACTTCAGGCCGAAGTCACCGAACGCCACCGTGTTGCCACGGGTCGCGATGCCGGTGTTGCGGCCTTTCTGCTCCTTGCGGAACTTTCTGCGTGCAGGTTGCAGCATGTTTCTACTCCTTATTGACCGTCAGCTGCTGCAGCTGGCGCGGCGACTTTGCGAACGCGCTTAACGGCGGGTTTGGCTTCACCGCTGGCTTCGGCAGGCTTGTCGCTGCCATCGGCCGGTGCGGCGTTGGTGCCGGAGGGACGACGGGGACCGCCACGGCGATCGCCGGCAGGGCCACGGCCGTCACGGCGAGGACCACGCGGGCGGCGCTCTTCTTCGGCACGCGGCTCGGCCAAAGCGGGGGCGTCGTTGCGGCCCAGGGTGTCGCCCTTGTAGACCCAGACCTTGACGCCGATGACGCCGTAGGTGGTCTTGGCTTCGGAGAAGCCATAGTCGATGTCGGCACGCAGGGTGTGCAGCGGCACACGGCCTTCGCGGTACCACTCGGTACGGGCGATCTCGATGCCGTTCAGACGGCCAGCCGACATGATCTTGATGCCCAGGGCACCCAGACGCATGGCGTTCTGCATTGCACGCTTCATGGCGCGGCGGAACATGATCCGCTTCTCGAGCTGCTGCGTGATCGAGTCGGCGATCAGCTGGGCATCGACTTCAGGCTTGCGCACTTCTTCGATGTTCACCGAGACCGGGCAATTCAGACGCTTGGCCAGTTCGAGCTTCAGGTTCTCGATGTCTTCGCCCTTCTTGCCGATCACCACACCCGGACGTGCCGAGAAGATGGTGATGCGGGCGCTCTTGGCGGGTCGCTCGATCAGCACGCGCGAAACGGCAGCGTTCTTGAGCTTGGCCTTG
>JBDLTR010000085.1:0-10966 GCA_039805705.1 Pseudomonadota bacterium | reverse complement strand
CCGGCGTGCATGCCCACGTTGCGGGTCATGCCCTCCAGGCTTTGCGCCATCTCGATCAGGTTTTTGACGTCTTCCTCGCGCTCGATGCGCTCGGCCAGCATGGGTTCGGCCGCGATCGCGTACTTCTCCTTGTCCTCGGGCTTGAGGTTGGCGGGCGGGTACTGGATGGTGACGGGCTTGCCCGGCTTGTTGGGGATGAGCTTGCTGATGCCATCGCAAAAGGTGTAGCTCATGTCCATCACACGGCCGACGTCGCGGATGGCCGCGCGCGCGGCCATGGTGCCGAAGGTGGCGATCTGGCTGACCGCATCGCGCCCGTACTTTTCCTTGACGTACTCGATCACGCGGTCGCGGTTGGTCTGGCAAAAGTCGATGTCGAAGTCGGGCATCGACACGCGCTCGGGGTTCAGGAAGCGCTCGAACAGCAGGCTGTACTGCAACGGATCGAGGTCGGTGATCTTGAGGGCATAGGCCACGAGCGAGCCCGCGCCCGAACCGCGCCCCGGGCCCACCGGGCAGCCATTGGCCTTGGCCCACTGGATGAAGTCGCCCACGATCAGGAAGTAGCCCGGGAAGCCCATCTTGAGGATGGTGCCGAGCTCAAACTCCAGACGCTCCACATAGCGCGGGCGCTGGCGCTCGCGCTCGGCCTCGTCGGGGTAGAGGTGGCGCAGGCGCTCGTTCAGGCCTTCGTGCGAAACGTGGCGGAAATAGTCTTCCACCGACATGACCACGCCATTGACCGGCGGGATCGGAAAGTTGGGCAGCTGCGGTTTGCCCAGCACCAGCGTGAGGCTGCAGCGCTTGGCGATCTCCAGGGTGTTGGCGATCGCGCTGGGCACATCGGCGAACAGCGCCTGCATGTCGGCGGCCGACTTGAAGTACTGTTCGCGCGTGAAGCGGCGCACCCGACGCGGGTTGGCCAGGATCTCGCCTTCGGCGATGCACACGCGCGCCTCGTGCGATTCGTAATCCTCAGGGCTCAAAAACTGCACCGGGTGGGTGGCCACCACGGGCAGGTGCAAATGCGCGGCCAGTTGCACCGCCGCCTGCACATGCGGCTCGTCGTCGGGGCGACCGGCGCGTTGCAGCTCCAGGTAAAAGCGGTGCGGGAACACCGAAGCGAGCTGCAGCGCCAGATCGGCCGCTTTGGCTTCGTCGCCCTGCACCAGGGCCTGGCCCACCGGGCCGGCCTGCGCGCCCGAGAGCAGGATCAGGCCTTCCGAAAGCTCTTGCAGCCAATCGAAACGGATGACGGCCTGGGCCTTGACGACGTTGCGTGTCCAGCCGCGCGCGATCAGTTCGCAGAGGTTGAGGTAGCCCTGCTTGCTCTGCACCAAGAGGATGACGCGCGAATGTTGGGCCGGATCCGCCCCGAGGCCTTCGAGCAGGAGCTCGCAACCGAGCACGGGTTTCACGCCTTTGCCGCGGGCCTCTTTGTAGAACTTGATGCCACCGAACAGGTTGCCCAGGTCGGTGATGGCCAGGGCGGGCTGGCCGTCTTTGGCTGCGCTTTGGACGACGTCGTCGATGCGGACGGTGGAGTCGACGATGGAGAACTCGGTGTGGAGGCGCAGGTGGACAAACATGCCGCGATTTTAGGCTGGCTGTGCTCGGCCACAGGCCGCTCGGCGCGAGGGGCAGGCCGGGCGCCTCATGGCTGTCACAAATCGTTGCCCGGCCTGCCCCTCACACCGAGCTCTGGGGTGGGCTGGGGCGCCGCCTCAATCGCGCAGCTGCTGCACCACTTCCGAGCGGAATTCGCGCCCGTACAGGATCAGCACCACCAGGGCGGTGGCCAGCACCAGCGCCAGCGGCGAAAAGAACCAGGCCATGGCGGCGAATGAGAAGTAGTAGGCACGCAAACCGTCGTTGAAGGTTTCGGCCGCTGTGCCCACCAGGGTGCCGGCGCGGCGGGCGTGGAAGTGGCGGTCGTGCAGGCCGGCTTCAAATTCTTTGGCGGGCGGCATGGCGCCGATCAGCAAGGCCACAAAGGTGTACTGGCGCATGGCCCAGGTGAAGCGGAAAAAGGCGTAGACGAACACGCCCACCAGCACCAGCACCTTGAACTCGAACACCATCAGCGGGGTGGGCTGGGCAAACGGGATTTCACGCACCAGCTCGGCGGCCTTGTCGGTGGTGCCCAGCACCGCGAACAGACCACCGATGATGATGATCGTGGTGGAGGAAAAAAACGAGGGCGTGTGCGAGAGGTTTTGCGTGATGATGCCGTCGAGCATGCGCGGATCGCGCAGCGTGGCTTGCAGCATCCACTGCATGCGCAGCTGGTTGGTGGTGGCCAGCAAGGTGCGCTCATGCAGCCCCCGCCCGCGTGAGAAGGTGGCATAGCCCACCCACAGGGCGAAGAAGCTGAAGAGGGCCAACCAATCGGCCCAGGGCATGAGGCTGAGGATTTTCATGGAACCCATGGTACCGGAGCGTCCTGCCCCAGTGTGTGGTCCCAGACCCTGCGGTTCGTGCCCCTCGGGCTTTCTGTCTGTCGCCCAAAGTATTTCAGCCCATCGTCGGGCCGATGGATCTGTCACCCTCGGGCTCGACCCGAGGGTCCACAACACCCCTGCATGGCCCGGGCAAGCCGAGCCATGACACAGTTCAGCGGAGCTTAGCGGCCACAGCGGCCACACGCTCGCCAAACTTGACGGCGGTGTCCACGTCGCCTTGCGGGATCTTGTCGGCACCGGCGTCCGAAGGCGCTTGCACCAAGAGGCCCACCGAGCCGCCCAGGTTGTTGACGTCGTTGCGGGTGGCCGCCAGGGCGTTGGACGGGGGCATGCCCAGGCTGATCCACAGGCCACCGTGCTGGGCCGCCAGGGTACTCAGGTAGGCCAGGGTCATGCCCTTGTCGCCATTCAGGCTGGCGCTGACCGAGAAGCCAGCAAAGAACTTGTCTTGCCAGGCGCGGGTGAACCAGCGCTTGGACGAGGCGTCGGCAAACTTCTTGAACTGCCAGCTCACATTGCCCATGTAGGTGGGCGAGCCCATGACGATGGCGTCGGCGGCATCCAGCGTGGCCCAGTCGGCCTCGCTGAGGTTGCCGTCGGCATCGATGGCGAGCAACTGGGCGTTCGCGCCTTTGGCCACCGCCTGGGCGATGAACTGGGTGTGGCCGTAGCCAGAGTGGTAAACAACAACGGTCTTTGCCATGAGAAAACTCCTTGGTTGAGCAATGGAACAAAAAAATCAGGGGGCCAGGTCGAACACCAGCACTTCGGCGTCCTCGGCTTGGTCCAGAGTCAGGCGGGACTCGGCCTGCAGCATCGCCGCGTCACCGGCGTTCAGCACCTGCCCATTGGCCTGCAAACGGCCGCGCACCAAAAAGACATAGGCTTTGCGCTGCGGGTCCAGGGCCAACTCGGCGCGCTCCTGGCCATCGAACAGCCCGGCGTACAGGCGTGCATCGGCGTGGATTTTGACGGTGTGCTCGCCCGGCTCCGGCGCGGCCACCAGCGCCAGCTGGCCGCGCTTGGCAGACTCTGGCACGGTTTTTTGTTCGTAACTGGGCGGGATGCCACGCACATTCGGCTCGATCCAGATCTGCAAAAAATGCGTCTGCTGGCCCTGCGCGTGGTTGAACTCGCTGTGGCGCACGCCGCTGCCGGCGCTCATGCGCTGCACATCGCCGGGGGGAATGCCTTTGACGTTGCCCATGCTGTCCTGGTGCGCCAACTTGCCCGAGAGCACGTAGCTGATGATCTCCATGTCGCGGTGGCCATGGGTGCCAAAGCCGGTGCCTGGGGCGATGCGGTCTTCGTTGATCACGCGCAGATTGCCCCAGCCCATGTGCTGGGGGTCAAAGTACTCGGCAAAAGAAAAGCTGTGGAAGCTCTTGAGCCAGCCGTGGTCGGCCAGGCCCCGGTCTTGGGATTTGCGCAGGGTCAGCATGGTGTGTGCTCCTAGAGGGTTGAGACAAATGTAGGTCCCTGCCGGGCGTTCACCATGCGCTGGATTTGCTGGCATCATTCAATGAATTTGAATATTCAAACAAAGACCATGCAAACACCACGCGATGCCCTGACCCCGGAGACGCTGCTCATGCTGCAGGCGATCGAACGCCACGGCAGCCTGGCCGCGGCCGCACGTGCCCTGAACCTGGTGCCCAGCGCCCTGACCTACCGCGTGCGCCAGCTCGAAGACGCGCTGGATGTGCTGCTGTTTGACCGCAGCGCGCGCCAGGCCCGCCCCACCGCCGCGGGGCGCGAGCTCTTGCGCGAGGCCGAGCGCCTGCTGGGCGACCTGGACGCGGTGGCCAACCGCGTGCGCCGCGTGGCGACCGGCTGGGAGGGGGTGCTCACGGTGGCGGTCGACAGCGTGGTCTCGCGCACCGTGGTGATGGACCTGTGCGCGGCCTTTCTGGCCCTGGGCTCGCCCACCCGGCTGCGGCTGCGGCACGAGACGCTCTCGGGCACGTTGGCCACTTTGACTTCGGGTCAGGCCGATCTGGCCATCGGCGTGGTGCTCGAGCCTGGGCTGGGCCACGACATCCAGCACTCGGTGCTGGGCGACATCCCTTTCGTGTACGGCGTGGCACCGCACCACCCCCTGGCGAGCGCGCCCGAGCCGCTGACCGACACCACCCTGCAGCAACACCGCGCCGTGGCGGTGGCCGACTCGGTCAGCCGGGGCGCGGGCCTGACGATCGGGCTGCTGGCCGGGCAAGACGTGTTCACCGTGCCCGACATGGCCAGCAAGCTCGAGGCGCAGCTGCGCGGGCTGGGCGGCGGCTTCCTGCCCGAAACGCTGGCCAGGCCTTACATCGACGCCGGCATGCTGGTGGTCAAGCAAGTGGCCCACACGCGCCAAACCACCACCCATTGCGCCTGGCGCGAAAGCCGGCACCGCCCCGCTGGCCATGCGCTGCGCTGGTGGTTGGACCAACTGGCGCAGGAGGTGACCCGCGCCGCATTGCTGCAACCCGCGCATCGCGTGTAAAGTGCCCGCATGAACACACCGCACATCGCCATCGTCGGCGTCGGCATGGCCGGCATCGCTTGCGCCCGCACCCTGCGCCAAGCCGGGCTCCATGTGACCTTGTTTGAAAAAAGCCGGGGCCTGGGTGGCCGCATGGCCACGCGGCGCAGCCCGTTCGGCAGTTTTGACCACGGCACGCAGTACTTCACGGTGCGCGACCCGCGCTTTGAGCTGGCCCTGGGCACCGTGCCTGGTCTGTGTCGGCCCTGGAGCGCCAACGCGGTGCGTGTGCTCGACCCCATGGGCCGTGCGCTCGAAGCCGGCTTGCCCGGTGGCGAGCGCCACTGGGTCGCCACGCCCGGCATGAACGCCCTGGTCAAGGCCTGGGGCGAACCGCTGGTCGAAGACGGCAATGTGCGGCTGGAAACCCGGGTCACGCACATCGCGCGCGACCCCCTGATGAAAAACGGCTGGCAATTGCACACCGAGGGGCCAGACGGCAGCCAACAGGTGGTGGCTGGTTTTGACCGCGTGGTCTTGGCCATCCCACCCGCACAAGCGACCGCGCTGCTGCAGGCCTCGGGCCTGAGCGCGCTGGCCGAGCCTTTGCAGACGGTCAAGGTCGACCCCTGCTGGACGCTGATGGCCGCCTGGCCGCAAGCCGTGCAACCGGGCCTCATCACGATTGGCCCGCAGTGGAACGCGGCGCGCAGCACGCACCACCGCATCGCCTGGATGGCGCGCGAATCGTCCAAGCCAGGCCGCGAACCGATCGAGCGCTGGACCGTGCAGGCCAGCGCCAGCTGGTCGGCCGAGCACGTGAACGACGCGCCCGAGCGCATCACCGCCAAGATGCTCAAGGCCTTTGGTGAGATCACCGGCATCCGCGCCACACCGGCACACACCGAGGTGCACCGCTGGCTGTACGCCAAAACCGCGCAGCCGCTGGGCCAGAGCCACCTCTGGCAAAAGGCCGAGGGCATTGGCCTGTGCGGCGACTGGTGCCTGGGCCACCGGGTCGAGGACGCCTTCGTCTCCGGCCTGGAACTGGCCCTGGCCATGCTGCGCCGTTGAACGCGCGCTGAGCGCATGGCCGCCGGCTATGTCGGGCGCTTTGCGCCCTCGCCCACCGGGCGCTTGCATGCGGGTTCGCTGGTCGCGGCGCTGGCCAGCTGGCTCGATGCGCGCGCCCATGGCGGGCTCTGGCACGTGCGCATCGAAGACGTGGACACCCCGCGCTGCGTGGCGGGCGCCGGCGAAGCCATCCTGGAGCAACTGACCCTGTGCGGCCTGGTGCCCGACGGCGAGGTGCTGTGGCAAAGCCAGCGCAGCGCCTTGTACCAAGACGCCCTGGACCGACTGGTCCAGCAAGGTCTGGCCTACCCCTGCGGCTGCTCGCGCAAAGAGATCGAGGCCGCGCAAACCCAACCCACTGCACGCCACCAGGCCCAGGTCTATCCCGGCACCTGCCGCGGCGGTTTACGCGGCAAAGCCGCGCGCGCCTGGCGCCTGAATGTGGCGGCGGTGCGCGAGGCCCATGGCCTGCCGGCGCTGACCGCCTGGCATGACCGCCGGCTCGGCGCGCAATCACAGGACGTGGCCAGCGCCGTGGGCGACTTCGTGCTGCGCCGCGCCGACGGCCTGTGGGCCTACCAGCTCGCGGTGGTGGTGGACGACGCGGCCCAAGGCATCACCGACGTGGTCCGCGGCGAAGACCTGGCCGACAACACCGCGCGCCAGATCGTGCTGCAACGCGCCCTGGACCTGCCCACGCCGCGTTACCTGCACACGCCCCTGGTGTTGGGCGCCAACGGCGAAAAGCTCAGCAAGCAAAACGGCGCGGCAGCGCTGGACCTGAGCGACCCGCTCAAAGCGCTCCATGCCGCCGCGCAGGCGCTGGGGCTGACGCCGGCCGCGTCGCAGACGCCCATCGATCAAGCGCTTGCCCAGTGGGTGCGCGCCTGGGCAGACCGGTTCATCCGCTGACCGGCTGGCGCCGCGATAATCGAGGGTTTTCCCCTCAGCCGCGACCATGACCACGCCCGAAGCCACCCCAGATGCCCCCTTCATGCGCACCATCAAGAGCTATGTGCTGCGCGCCGGCCGCATGGGCACCGGGCAGATGCGGGCCTTTGAGCGGTATGGGCCGCAGTTCCTGATCCCCTACCGCGAAACGAAACTCGACGCGACCGCCGCCTTTGGCCGCGCCGCACCGCTGATTTTGGAAATCGGCTTTGGCATGGGCGACGCCACCGCCAAGATCGCGCAGGTGCGCCCGCAAGACAACTTTTTGTGCTGCGAGGTGCACGAGCCCGGCGTGGGCGCGCTGCTCAAGCGCTGCGGCGAGGAAGGCATCGCCAACATCCGCATCGTGCAGCACGACGCGGTCGAGGTCATGGACCAGATGCTGGGCCCGGACAGCCTGGATGGCGTGCACATCTTCTTCCCCGACCCCTGGCACAAAAGCCGCCACCACAAGCGCCGCCTGATCCAGAGCCCCTTTGTGCAGCGCCTGGCACAGCACATCAAACCTGGCGGCTACCTGCATCTGGCGACCGACTGGCAGCCCTATGCCGAGCAGATGCTCGATGTCCTCTCCAAGGAGCCGCTGCTGGCCAACACCGCTGGTCCCGAGCTGGGTGGCTTCGCCCCCAAGCCCGACTACCGGCCGTTGACCAAGTTCGAAAACCGCGGCCTCAAACTCGGCCACGGCGTGTGGGACCTGGTGTTCCAACGCGTTTGAGTCTGGTTCGACAGGCATGAGCCGCCCGCCGCGCAACCCGCAGATCCCCATGCGCCACGGGGTCAGCCCCAGCATGGTGGCCCTGCCTGCGGGCCCCTGGACCTCGGTGCTCGATTTCCTGGCCGAGCGGCTGCCGGCCGTCACGCGCGAAGACTGGCAAGCGCGCCTGCAAGCGGGCGAGGTCTTGCACGAAGACGGCACGCCCGTGCCCCTTCATGCCCCCTTTCGCCACGGCCAGCGCCTGTACTACTACCGCCACCTGGCGCACGAGCCCGAACTGCCCGAGCACGAATGCGTGCTGTTCGAGGACGCGCATTTGCTGGTGGTCGACAAACCGCATTTCATGCCGGTCACGCCCACCGGGCGCTACGTGCAGCAAAGCCTGCTGGTGCGCTGCAAGCGCGCCAGCAGCTGCGAAGCCTTGAGCCCCATCCACCGCATCGACCGCGAAACCGCGGGCCTGGTGCTGCTGGCCAAGCGCGCGCAGGACCGCAACGCCTACCAGGCGCTGTTTCGCGAGCGTCAGGTGCACAAGGTCTACGAGGCCGTGGCCGCGCACCAGCCCAGCCTGGCGCTGCCGCGCGTGCACCGCAGCCGCCTGGAAGAGGACGAGCGCTTTTTCCGCATGCGCGAGGTCGCGGGCGAACCCAACAGCGAGACCGGCGTCGCGCTGTTGAGGGCAGACGGCGAGCGCGCGCTCTACCGCCTGACGCCCGTGACGGGCAAGCGCCACCAATTGCGCGTGCACCTGTGTGCGCTGGGGGTGCCCATCTTTGGCGACCAGTTCTACCCCGAGGTGCTGCGCGGCCCCGAAGAGGCCGAGGACTTTGCCGCGCCCTTGCAGCTGCTCGCGCGCGAGATCGCCTTCACCGACCCGGTCACCGGCCAGGCACGCCGCTTCACCAGCCAGCGCCGTCTGGCGCTGGCGCCGTGAGCGTGGCGCTGCAGCTCAGGCGGTGATCTCGCGGGCCGTGATGGTGTACTTGAAGGCGTCGGGCGAGTACGGATCCACGCGGCCCTCGTCGGTCTCGGCCACCGGGTACATGAGGAAGTTGAGCACGCCGTGCCGGGCGCCGGGCAGCTGCAGGTCGTGCGCCGTGTTCCAGCCCAGCCAGTTGCCTTCCCAACCGCCAAACAGGTGCTTGTAGACCGGTGCCACCACCGGATGGTCGGTGGTCTTGAGCCATTCGGGCGTCTCCAGGCGCATGACCTTGGCCACATCGGCCGGGTCCATCGCCACCCAGCCGTGGGCCTGCAGGTAGACCTCGGCACGGCAGTGCTGCGCGCCCTTGAGGCTGGCCGGGTTGCCCGAGAGCTCTTTGTAGCCAAAAGCCGAAGGCGCGAGGCGGATGCCGTAGACATCGCGCGCGGGCAGGCCGACCGCGCGGCACAGGCCCACGAACAGCGCGTTGATGTCGGCGCACTTGCCGCCCAGATTGCCGGTCTCGAGCATGGTCTTGATGTCGCCTTCGCCACAGCCGCGCACCTTGGGCTCGCGCCAGGCGTTGGCCACCACCCAGTGGTAAATGGCCCGGGCCTTGTCGGTGTCGGTCTTGGCGCCTTTCGTGGCGCTCAGCGCGGTCTGGCGCACGATGCCATCGGTCGGCAAGAGCCGGGTCGGCCGCGTGAAATGGTGCAGCGTGGCGGCGTCGGCGCGCGCCACGCTGCACCCGGCGCCCAGGTCCGCGCGGTTGCGGGTTTGCACGCGGCTGGTCAGCTCCAGCACGGGTTTGACCCCCGGCGCAAATTCGGCGCAGAGCATGCGCGCGCCCTCCACACCGTCGCTGGCCATGCGCAGGGTGCCGTTGCTGTTGTAGCTGCTTTGCAGCGAGCGCTGCCAGTCGCTGTCGATGCTGGGCACAGGCAGCCACAGACGGCTGGCCCCGACGGGGTCGGCCAGCTCGACGCGGGTGGTGATGTCAAAGGTGCGCCAGGCGCCCGGCAGCGGGGCGAAGCGGCGTTCAGGGGTGGCTTGGGCATGCAGCCAGCGGGGGGCGGCCATCAGGGCGCCCATGGCGGCGCCCCCTTGCAGCAGGGAACGGCGAACGGGGATCATCACAAGAACTCCGGAATAACAGGGAAAGACCTGTCGGCGCACACGAGGTGGACGGCCACCAATGCCCCGAAGGCAGGTCGCCCGGTGCGGATGCAGCGGGCTTCCGGATTATCTGCGATGGATCCTCGGGTCCAGCCCGAGGATGACACGAGGGTGGTCACACCCCGTGCATGGCACCAGGGTTGTCACTGCTCGAGGGTGACACAAGGGTGATCACTGCCCGAGGATGGCGCAAGGCTTGTCATTGCCCGGCTTGACCGGGCAATCCACGCCTGCCCCAAAGGCACCACCGACAAGGTGCCCGTCAGAGGCCTGAACCCGCCGTGCGGCTCAGGCCACAGCGCATCACGAGTGTTCGATGCGCACGTACTCGAAGTCCACCGGCTGGTTGTTGATGCCCACGCGCGGCGGCGCGATCCAGCTGGCGTACTCGCCGGGCTTGTGGCAAGGCTTCATCAGCGAGTGGATGAAGGCGTAATCGCTGTCGTTGACCAGCCATTCGTTGACGCCGGCCTGCCATTCCTGCTCGCTCAGGATGCGGCCATCCGGGCTGATGCGGGTCTTGGCGAACTCGCCGATCTTGCGGTTGAAACCCTTGTGCGGCTGGCTGAACTTGAAGTCGATGCCAGTCTTTTCAATCACCTTGTTCCAGCGGTCGATGCCGCCCTGGCAGTCGGCGATGTAGTCGTCCAGCAAGCGGCTGTTGATGGCGCGCAGGGCCGGCACCTCTTCGGTCACAAACTGACCGTCGATCACGCGCAGCACCGGGTAAGTGCTGTTTTCCAGCTGGTGGTCGTCCTGCAGGGCCGACTCGTTGAAACGGCCCTTGAGGCCCGAACTGAAGGCCTCGGCGGCATTTGACGAAATCTCGGCGCCGAACAGGTCGCGCGTGACCGACATGTGGAAGTTGGCCTTTTTCTGCAAGGTGGGCAGGTCCACCACGCCCAGGGCGCGGATGCGCTCCTTGTCGAAGGGGTCGGTGATGCCGGCCTTCTTCATGGCGTTGCAGGTGGCTTCGATCGTGCGGCCCACGCCGGTCTCGCCCACAAACAGGTGGTGGGCCTCTTCGGTCAGCATGAAGCGGCAGCTGCGCGAGAGCGGATCGAAGCCCGACTGGGCGAGCGCGGCCAGCTGCATCTTGCCGTCGCGGTCGGTGAAGTAGGTGAACATGAAGAAGCTCAGCCAGTCGGGCGTGCGCTCGTTGAAGGCGCCCAGGATGCGCGGGTTGTCTTCGTGGC
>JBDLTR010000084.1:0-10292 GCA_039805705.1 Pseudomonadota bacterium | reverse complement strand
AGGCGTGGTCCTGCACTTCGTACTCGCTGCGCGTGCCGTCGGCTTCGCGCTTCTTGCGGGTGTAGGTCCACGAAAACGCCGGCTCGATGCCGTTGGAGGCGTTGTCGGCAAAGGCCAGGCTGACCGTCCCGGTCGGCGCGATCGACAACAGGTGGCTGTTGCGGATGCCGTGTTTCTTGATCAACTTCTGGATGCCGTCGGGCAGGCGACTGGCAAAGGTGCCTTCGGCCAGGTAGGTCTTGGCATCGAACAGTGGGAAGGGGCCCTTCTCCACCGCCAAGTCGACCGAAGCCTGGTAGGCCGCATCGCGCATGCGTTCGGCGATGCGGCGTGCCATGTCGCGGCCCTCGGGGGCGTTGTAGCGCAGGCCCAGCATGACCAAGGCGTCACCCAGGCCGGTGAAGCCCACGCCAATGCGGCGCTTGGCCTGCGCCTCGCGCTGCTGCTGTGGCAGTGGCCAGTGGGTCAGCTCGAGCACGTTGTCGAGCGCACGCACCTGCAGCGCCACGCTGGCGGCAAAGGCCTCGAAGTCAAAGCGCGCCTCGCCGCCATGGCCGAAGGCATGGCGCACGAAGCGGGTCAGGATGATCGGGCCCAGATCGCAGCAGCCATAAGGCGGCAGCGGTTGCTCGCCGCAGTTGTGCACCAGCAGGCCATTGGCATCGAAGGCGTGCACGTCGCTCACGGTCACGTCGTACACGGCTTCTTCGCCGCAAGGCACCAGAGCCGAGACCGTCGCGGTGAATCGCTCGCGGTTGAGGTCACGCTGGTCAGCGGCCAACGCCGTCTGCAGGCGTTCGGCCTTGTCGGTGTCGGCGAAACCAATGCGTTCGGCAAAACTGCGCAGGTTTTCGCCGCTGATGACCAGTTCGTGCTGGGCCTGTGTGGGATACAGCTGCTGCTCGCCTTTGCCATTGGGCAGCAGGCGCAGGCCGGCGGGGCGGCGCTCGGTGTAGAGCGTGCTGACGATGCCCAGGCGCTGCAACATGCGCTGGGCGCTGCGCAGCAAGGCCTCGTCGCTTTGCGCCAGGCGCAGGCTCACGCCCTTGGCCTGGTGGCCCTGCACGCTGCCGTCGGCATCGAACAGGCCACGCAGCAGGCCTGCGTAAAAGTCGGAGGACTGGCGCTCGATCTCGGGCGTGATGGTCTTGGCACCGGGTTGCAGGCCCAGGCCCAAGGCCAGGTCGCGCAGCGCGGCACTGGCCATGCGGCGCTCGCCGCGCCCAGCCACCGGGCGCTGGAAGCCGGCAAAGTCGGCGCGGTGCGGCAGGGTGGCCGCAGCCGCTTCGGCGGCGGCGATCACGCCATCGGCCCCACTGCGGGCCACCACGGCGCCCCCCTGGCCCACGGCGCGCAGCTCGGGCGCCCAGACAGAGATCACCGCCTTGTCCGCCTTGAGCGTGCCATCACCGATCAACAGACCCAGCAAATAGCCCTGCGCCTCGGTGCCCGGGCCGTCCCAGCCCAAGGCGGCGCGGTGGTCGCTCAGCACGATCTGGTCGCCCGGCTGCAGGCGCTCGGCCGGTGTCCAGTCCAGCGTCTGGGTGTAGCGGGTTTGCTGGGCCACGCGGCGCACCCGGTGGTCGGCGGTCAGGCGCAGGCGCTGGCCCTCGCGCGTCTGCAGCTCGAACACCGGCTTGGTGCCGGTGGCAAAAAAGCCAGCGCTCTGCACCGGACAGGCCTGGCCGTTGACCAAGGCGTTGAACGGCTGGCCGATCAGCTCGTGCACCTGGCGCGCACCGGCGTCGGTCATGACCCAGGTGTCGGCCGTCACGCAAGGGTTGGTCGCGCTGATGGATTCGAGCGCGCGCAGGTTGTTGTCGGTCCGGATGCGGTCGAGGAACAGGATGCCCGGCTCGGCGAAGTCGTAAGCGGACTTCATGATGGTGTCCCACAGCGCTTGCGCGGGCAGGCTGCGGTACACCCACTGGCCATCGGCGCGCTGGCGCGCGCCTTGCTGTTTTTGCTCGGCGCCAGGTTCGGCGGTGTGCACCAGTTCCCAATCACGGTCCTGCTGCACCGCCTCGATGAAAGCGTCGGTCACGCCCACCGAGACGTTGAAGTTGTTCCAGCGCCCGGGCGTGCGCTTGGCGGTGATGAACTCCAGCACGTCCGGGTGGTCGATGCGCAGCACGCCCATCTGGGCGCCGCGGCGTGCGCCCGCGCTTTCGACGGTGGCGCAGGAGTGGTCAAAGACATTGATGTAGCTGCATGGCCCTGACGCGGTGGATGCGGTGCCTTTGACCCGCGCGCCTTTGGGGCGGATGCGCGAGAAGTCGTAGCCCACGCCACCGCCGCGGCGCATGGTCTCTGCCGCTTCGCGCAGGGCTTCGTAAATACCGGGGTAGCCATCGTCGTCCACGCCCTGGATGCAATCGCCCACCGGCTGCACAAAGCAGTTGATCAGCGTGGCCTGGATGCCAGTGCCGGCCGCGCTCATGATGCGGCCAGCGCCAATGGCACCGGCGTCCAGGTTGCGGCGGAATTGGGCCTCGCAGTCGGCGCGCAGCTCGGGCTTTTCCACACTGGCCAGGGCGCGCGCGACGCGGTCGTAGAGCTGCTCGACAGTGCTTTCACCGTCCTTGAGGTATTTCTCGCGCAGCACATCGGTGCTGATGGCTTGGGGTGGCAGCTCTGGGCTGGCCTGGACCAGCGGGACATGGTCGAGAGGGCTGTTCATGGTGGCGCGGGGGGGTTACTGGAAATGAAAAGCCCAGACTGGGGCCAGGTGCGACAGCCTATCGCAAGCGATCGGCGCGGTGCTTGCCCGGCGTCAAAGTCTGTGCGCTTGTCATGTTTCACACAGAGTGCTCTGGCCTGCAAAACCTGCGCAAGGTCTGAGCTCAATACAGAATGGTAGGCGCCAGAATCGGCTCGTTGCCACTGTGCCCTGCGTCTGCAGCGGAGACAAAAGCGCCTTGCTGGGCATCGAACACGTGCACCTGGCCTTGCTCGATCACGAAATGCCAGCCATGCAGCTGCAGCTGGCCGGCTTCGACCGCGCGGCGCACCATGGGGTATTGCAAGAGGCGCTCGAGTTGCAGCACCACACTGCGTTGCTCGGTGCGGTACAGCGCCTCAGGGCTGGTCTGCACCGGTAACAAAGCTTCATTGGCCAGCTGCAGCCAGTTGTGCAGGTTGATGGCCTCTTCGGGCGCACCTTCGTAAGCCGCGCGGATGGCGCCGCAATGGGTGTGGCCGCAAACGATGATGTGTTCGACCTTGAGGCTGAGCACCGCGAACTCGATGGCGGCGGTGGTGCCGTGCAGGCCGTGCGAGCCGTCGTAGGGCGGCACAAAAGCGCCGACATTGCGCACGATGAACAAATCGCCCGGCTCGGCGCCCGTCAGCAGATACGGCACCAGGCGAGAGTCGGAGCAGCCGATGAACAGGGTCTTGGGGTGCTGACCATGCGCCACCAGGTCCTGAAAGCGCTGCTGGTGGCGCGGGAAATAGTCCGAGTGGAACTGCCGCAGGCGCTGCAGCAGCTCGTCCTGGTCACCCTGGGCGCGCGGCATGGCCTGGGCTCACTGCACCAGCGGCGTGTCGGCGCCTTCGAGCTCGATGCCCTCGACGCGAGCCTGACCGACCAGCAGCAGCATGTACTGGCGCAGCGCGGTGGCGCGCGACTGCAGCGTCAGCTCGCCCGCGATGCGGCTCTGTACCTGCGCGAAAGGCGCCAGCTCGCCCGCACGCTGCTCCTGCACATCCACAATGTGCAGGCCATAGCGCGAATGCACCAGGCGCGGCTGCAGGCCCTGGGCCACGCCAGCGTCCTGCAGGAAGAGGAATTGCGCGAGTTCGGGCGCGCAGTCCTGCGGGCCGACCCAACCCAGCTCGCCGCCCTGGGCACCGCTGGGGCAGTTGGAGAGTTCGGCCGCCAGTTCGGCAAAGCGACCGGCCAAAACGTCTTTGTGGCTGAGTTCCAGCAGGGCCGCTTCGGCGCGCTGGGCCAGCTTCTGGACGGGCACGCCCGGCGTCACGGCAAACAGGATGTGGCGCAGCCGCGCCTGCTGGCCATGGGTGAAGCGCGGGTGGTGCGCGTCGTAATAGCGCTGGCAGGCTTGTGCCGTGGGCTCGGGCGTCTGCACGGCGGCGTCCAGCATGTCTTCGATGACTTGCTGCTGCTCGGCGCTCAGGGTCGGGGCCAGTTCGTCAGTGCTGTCGGCCAGCAGGCCCTGGCGCACGGCTTCCTGCCGCAGCACCTCGCCCCAAGCGCGTTCGCGCACCGTGTCCAGGTCTTCGCCGGGGCCGATGTGCAAGCGCCGGCCATTGATGCGCACTTCCGGCATGGCGACAGCAGGCGGTGTCATGTCGACCGCAGCCGAGCCGCAGCCGCAGCTGCCAGAACCGCAGCCACCGGTGGCTTCAGGGGTGTCGATCAGGTGTTCCATGGTGGGCTCCTCAACGGCCACGGGTGGGCAGGCCCAGGCGGCGGCTGCGCACCACCTGGTAAGGGCGCACGATGTAGGCCAGCGTGCCAAAACCGCTCCACACATGCACCAGACGGCTGAAGGGGAAGAGCAGGAAGATGGTCATGCCCAGCACCAGGTGCACCAGGTAAGGCCAGTCCAGGTTCGACAGGTGGCCCGCATCGGGCTGGAAAGTCACGATGCCTTGCGCCCAGGCCGAGAGCTGCAGCATGACCGAGCCGTCGCTGTGGCCGAGCGAAAACGGCAGCGTCACCAGGCCCAGGCACAACTGCACCCAAAGCACCACCAGGATGAAGAGGTCGGTGCGGTGGCTGGTCAGGCGGATGCGTGGGTCGAAGATGCGGCGGTGCAGCAGCAGCGTGAGGCCGATGAAGCACACCAAACCCGCCACACCACCAGCAATCACCGCCAGCAGCTGCTTTTGCGCCGGCGTGATGAAGGGCTCGTAGACCCAGTGCGGCGTCAAGAGGCCCACGCTGTGGCCAAAGAACAGGAACAGGATGCCCGCGTGGAACAGGTTGCTGCCCCACTTGAGCTGACCCTTGCGCAAGAGCTGCGAGGAATCGCTCTTCCAGGTGTACTGGTCGCGGTCAAAGCGCGCCAGGCTGCCCATGAAAAACACCGCCAGGCAGATGTAGGGGTAGACGTTGAAGAAGAAGTTGTGCAGCAGGTTCATGGCTGGACTCCAAGGGATGAGGCCGTCGAGGCGGCGTTCCTGACGAGGCGAACGGGTTGCGGCTGGCCGGGGCGGGCCTGGCCTTCGGTGGAGCAGCCGCCAAAGACTTCGGGCTCGGCCCAGGACTCGTCCATGGGCGGCTCTGCGGGCACCGGCACGGCTTCGGCTTTTTCACCGGCGAGTTCGAGCACGGCGGCCAGCACGCTGGCGTAGGGGCTCTCGCGCTTGAGCAGGGCGCTGAAAATCTGGCGCACGATGTGCGCCGTCTCGGCCAGGAACTCGCGCGCCTGCTGCGGCGGTTGGGTGGAGGCGAACTCCAGCAGCACCGGCAGGTGGTCGGGCAGCTCCTCGGGGCCGAGGTACAGGCCCGCCTGCTCGTAGGTCTGGATCAAATCGATCATGGCCGGGCCACGGTCGCGCGAGTCGCCATGCACATGCTCAAACAGGTGCAGCGCGGTGCTGCGGCCCCGGTCGAAGAGCTCCACATACTCGGACTCGGTCTGCAGCGCGTCCAGCGTCTGCAGGCGGCGGATCAGCGACAGCAACTCCGCGGTGCGGTGACCGGGCAATGCGGCTTCGAGCTGCAGCGCATCGGCCAGCTCGCCCAGGTGCGCGCGCAGCTCGGCGTCGGGGTAGCGCAGCAGGTGCGCGAGCACGCGCAGCGTCAAGCGCATGGTGGGGGCTTGGGTCTTGAACATGTTCAGGCCTCCACCTTGATCGGGATGGTGCGCTTCTTCTCGCTGCCGAACAGGCTGGTCTCGGTCACGCCTTCGGAGCAGCCGTTGCCGAAACTGAAGCCGCAACCGCCGCGCACATTGAAAGCGTTCTCGGCGTATTCGCGGTGCGTCGTCGGGATCACGAAACGGTCTTCGTAGTTGGCGATCGCCATGGTTTTGTACATGTCTTCAACCTGTGCGGCAGACAGATCCACCTGGTCGAGCACGGCCTGGTTGACCACGCCATCCACGTGTTTGCCGCGCTGGTAGGCGCGCATGGCGAGCATGCGCTCGAGCGCGTTGACCACCGGCACCGTGTCACCGGCGGTGAGCAGATTGGCCAGGTACTTGACGGGGATGCGCAGCTGGCTGACATCCGGGATCTCGCCGTTCACGCCGACATGGCCGGCATTGGCCGCGGCCGTGATCGGCGAGAGCGGCGGCACGTACCAGACCATGGGCAGGGTGCGGTACTCGGGGTGCAGCGGCAGCGCCACTTTCCAGTCCACGGCCATTTTGTAGACCGGGCTGCTCTTGGCGGCTTCGAGCCAGGCGTCGGGGATGCCATCGGCACGGGCCTGCTCGATGACTTTCGGATCGTGCGGGTCTAGGAAGATGTCGAGCTGGGCTTTGTACAGATCGGTTTCGTTGGTGACGCTCGCGGCTTCGCCGATGCGGTCGGCGTCGTACAGCAGCACGCCCAGGTAACGGATGCGGCCCACGCAGGTTTCCGAGCACACCGTGGGTTGACCGGCTTCGATGCGCGGGTAGCAGAAGATGCACTTCTCGGCCTTGCCGCTCTTCCAGTTGTAGTAAATCTTCTTGTAGGGGCAACCACTCACGCACATGCGCCAGCCGCGGCACTTGTCCTGGTCGATCAGCACGATGCCGTCCTCCTCGCGCTTGTAGATCGAGCCCGAGGGGCAGGACGCCACACAGGCCGGGTTCAGGCAGTGCTCGCACAGGCGCGGCAAATACATCATGAAGGTGTTCTCGAACTCGCCCACCATGGCCTTTTGTGCGGCGTCAAAGCCGTCGAAGTTCGGGTCCACGCTGCGCTTGGCGAATTCGCCACCCAGGATCTCTTCCCAGTTCGGGCCCCATTCGATCTTTTCCATGCGCTGGCCGGTGATCAGCGAGCGCGGCCGCGCGGTGGGCGCGTGCTGCATCTCGGGCGCCGACTGCAGGTGGTCGTAGTCGAAGGTGAAAGGCTCGTAGTAATCGTCGATCTGCGGCAGGTTGGGGTTGGCGAAGATCTTCATCAAGAGCGACCATTTACCGCCCTGCTTGGGGACGATGGAGCCGTCGGGCTTGCGCACCCAGCCCCCCTTCCACTTGTCCTGGTTTTCCCATTCCTTGGGGTAGCCGATGCCGGGCTTGGACTCGACGTTGTTGAACCAGGCGTATTCCACGCCCGGGCGGCTGGTCCACACGTTCTTGCAGGTGACCGAACAGGTGTGGCAGCCGATGCATTTGTCCAGGTTGAGGACCATGCCGATCTGTGCACGTACTTTCATCTTGTTTCTCCTATGGCTCGTGCGGGTGATCAGGGGTTCTCGCCCTGGGACTGGACTGCTTTGACCAGGTGGTCGTCGCGCGGGGTGTCGAGCCAGTCGACTTTTTGCATCTTGCGCACCACGACGAATTCGTCGCGGTTGGTGCCGATGGTTCCGTAGTAGTTGAAGCCGTAGGACAGCTGCGCGTAGCCGCCGATCATGTGGGTGGGCTTCAAGACGATGCGGGTGACCGAGTTGTGGATGCCGCCGCGCACACCGGTGATTTCCGAGCCCGGGGTGTTGATGATCTTCTCTTGCGAGTGGTACATCATCACCATGCCGTTCTTCACGCGCTGGCTCACCACCGCACGGCCGGCCACCGCGCCGTTGACGTTGAAAAGCTCGATCCAGTCGTTGTCCTGGATGCCGGCGCTCTTGGCATCGTCTTCGGAGAGCCAGATCACCGTGCCACCGCGGTTGAGCGTGAGCATGTGCAGGTTGTCGCTGTAGGTGCTGTGGATGCCCCACTTCTGGTGTGGCGTGATGAAGTTCAGCACGATCTCTTTGTGGCCGTTCGGCCTCAGGCCCTGCACCACGTCGGTGGTCTTCAGGTCCACCGGTGGGCGGTAGCTGCTGAAACCCTCGCCAAAGGCGACCATCCAGGGGTGGTCCTGGTAAAACTGCTGGCGACCGGTGAGGGTGCGCCATGGGATCAGCTCGTGCACATTGGTGTAGCCCGCGTTGTAAGACACCGTCTCACTCTCGATGCCGCTCCAGGTCGGGCTGGAGATGATCTTGCGCGGCTGCGCCTGGATGTCGCGGTATCGGATCTTCTCGTCCTCGCGGTACAGCGCCAGGTGGGTGTGGTCACGGCCGGTCTGTTTGCCCAAAGCGTCCCAGGCTTTGACAGCCACATGGCCATTGGTCTCGGGCGCGAGTTGCAGGATCACTTCGCAGGCGTCGATGTCGCTGACGATGCGCGGCATGCCCTGGGTCACGCCCTCTTCGCGCGTCACACCGTTGAGCTGCCCAAGCTGCTCGACCTCGATCTCGGTTTTCCAGCCGATGCCCTTGCCACCGTTGCCCAGCTTGTTCATCAGCGGCCCCAGGGCGGTGAAGCGCTTGTAGAGGTTGGGGTAGTCGCGCTCGACCACCGCGATCTGCGGCGCGGTCTTGCCGGGCACCAACTCGCACTCGCCCTTCTTCCACTCTTTGACTTCAAAAGGTTGCGCCAGCTCGGCGGCCGTGTCGTGCATCAACGGCGTGAGCACTACCTCTTTCTCGACACCCAGGTGGCCCACGCACACCTCGCTGAAGCGCTTGGCAAAGCCTTTGTAGATTTCCCAGTCGCTCTTGCTTTGCCACACCGGGTCCACCGCCGCGGAGAGCGGGTGGATGAAGGGGTGCATGTCGCTGGTGTTGAGGTCGTTCTTTTCGTACCAGCTGGCCGTGGGCAGCACGATGTCCGAATACAGGCAGGTGGTGCTCATGCGGAAGTCGAGCGTGACCAGCAGGTCCAGCTTGCCCTGCGGCGCGTCCTTGTGCCACTTCACTTCCGTCGGTTTCGCCTCGTCAGCCCCCAGGTCCTTGCCTTGCACACCGTTCTCGGTGCCCAACAGGTGTTTGCAGAAGTATTCGTGGCCCTTGCCGGACGAGCCCAGCAGGTTGGAGCGCCAGACGAACATGTTGCGTGGCCAGTTTTGCGGCGCATCCGGGTCTTCGCAGCTCATCTCGAGCGAGCCGTCGCGCAGCGCTTGGACCACGTAGTCCTTGGGGTCCATGCCGGCGGCCGTCGCGTCCTTGACCACCTGCATCGGGTTGGTCTTGAGCTGCGGTGCGCTGGGCAGCCAGCCCATGCGCTCGGCGCGCACGTTGTAGTCGATCATGCTGCCGCCGAACTTGGCCTTGTCGGCCAGCGGCGAGACGATTTCGGACACATCCAGCTTTTCATAGCGCCACTGGTCGGTGTGGGCATAGAAAAAGCTGGTGGAGTTCTGCTGGCGCGGCGGGCGCAACCAGTCCAGGGCAAAGGCCAGCGCGGTCCAGCCGGTTTGCGGGCGCAACTTTTCCTGGCCCACATAGTGGGCCCAGCCCCCGCCGCTTTGGCCGATGCAGCCGCACATCATCAGCAGGTTGATCACGCCGCGGTAGTTCATGTCGGCGTGGTACCAGTGGTTCATGGCCGCGCCGATGATGACCATGGACTTGCCATGCGTCTTGTCGGCGTTGTCGGCAAACTGGCGCGCCACGGTGATGACCTGCTGGCGCGGCACACCGGTGATGGTCTCCTGCCAAGCCGGGGTGTAGGGGGCGTTGTCGTCGTAGTTCTTGGCGCCGCTGCCCAGGCCACGGTCGATGCCGTACTGTGCGACCTGCAGGTCGAACACGGTGGCCACCAGGGCATAGCGCTCTTCACCGGCTTTGCCCAGACGCAGGCGCACGGCAGGCACCTTGGCCTGATTCACGTCGCCCACGGCGGCGTTGGCCGGAAAGTTGGGCGTCTGCTGACCGCCGAAGTAAGGGAAGCCCACATCGACCACCTGGTGGTCCTGCGCGCCGTCTTCCAGCACAGAGAGCTTGAGCTTGACGTCGCCGTTGTCGCGAGCCTCTTTGGATTCAAGGTTCCACTTGCCCGCGTCTTCACGGCCCTGGTCGCCCCAACGGAAACCAATCGAGCCATTGGGCAGCACCGCCTTGCCGGTGGTGTCAAAAGCCACCGTCTTCCAGTCGGGGTTGTTGGCTTGGCCGAGCTTGCCGTTGAAGTCGCTCGCGCGCAGGTAACGGTCGGGCACCAGGGTGGTGCTGCCGTCGGGCAGGGTCTGCTCCTTGAGCATGACCAGCATCGGCAGATCGGTGTAGCGGCGCGCGTAGTCGTCGAAATAGCTGCTGCGCTGGCCATTGGCGGGGAAGTAGAACTCCTTGAGCACCACATGGCCCATGGCCATGGCCAGGGCCGCGTCGGTGCCCTGCT
>JBDLTR010000083.1:0-5627 GCA_039805705.1 Pseudomonadota bacterium | reverse complement strand
AACTGAGGGAGGCCGGACATGAGCGAGTTTCGCAACATCTTTACCCGTGTCCAGGCCCGCGGGCCGGCCTATGAAGGCGTGATCGACGGGGCGGCCGCCTGGCCGCGTCAGGGCGGCATGGGCTTCTCCCATCTGCTCGGCCGTTTCGGCGACGCCCAGATCGGCCCGATCTATCTCGGCTGGACCGGCCTTGCCGCCCTGATCTTCGGCATCACCGCCTTCGAGATCATCGGTCTCAACATGTGGGCGTCGGTGAACTGGGATCCGGTCCAGTTCGTGCGACAGCTCTTCTGGCTTTCGCTGGAGCCGCCACCGCCGGCTTACGGGCTGAGCATTCCGCCGCTCAACCAGGGCGGCTGGTGGCTGATCGTCGGTTTCTTCCTGACCGCTTCGCTGTTCCTGTGGTGGGCGCGCACCTACCGCCGCGCGCGCGAGCTGGGCATGGGCACGCACGTGGCCTGGGCCTTCGCCGCCGCGATCTGGCTGTACCTGGTGCTCGGCCTGTTCCGCCCCATCCTCATGGGGTCCTGGGGCGAGGCCGTGCCCTACGGCATCTTCAGCCACCTGGACTGGACCGCGGCGTTTTCGCTGCGCTACGGCAACCTGTTCTACAACCCCTTCCACGCGCTCTCGATCGCCTTCCTCTATGGCTCGGCCCTGCTGTTTGCGATGCACGGCGCGACCATCCTGGCGGTGACCCGCTTCGGCGGTGAGCGCGAGATCGAGCAGATCGTCGACCGCGGCACCGCCTCGGAACGCGCCGCGCTGTTCTGGCGCTGGACCATGGGCTTCAACGCCACCATGGAATCGATCCACCGCTGGGCCTGGTGGTTCGCGGTGCTGTGTCCGCTCACGGGCGGCATCGGCATCTTGCTGACCGGCACCGTGGTCGACAACTGGTTCCTGTGGGCCGTCAAGCACGGCGTGGCCCCGCCTTATCCCGATGTGTTCCCGGCCGTCACTGACCCGGCCCTCAGCGCAGGAGTCAAACCATGAACATCCGCCTGTCCCTGATCGCTGGCCTGGCTCTGCTGGCCGGCCTGGCCGGCTGCGAGCGCCCGCCCATGGAATCGGTGCAGACCGGCTACCGCGGCACGGGCATGGTGCAGGTCTACAACCCGCGCACGCTCGAAGCCAACGCCGCTTTGCACGAGGCGCCGCCGAGCATCCCTTCGGCCGGTGACGACGGCCCGCGCGCTGGCAAGGTCTATCAAAACGTCAAGCTGTTGGGCGACCTGAGCGTCGGCCAGTTCACCCGCCTGATGGCCTCGATGGCCACCTGGGTGGCGCCCGAACAAGGCTGTGCGTATTGCCACAACCTGGCCAATTTCGCCGACGACAGCAAATACACCAAGGTGGTCTCGCGCCGCATGGTCGAAATGACCCAGCGCATCAATGTCGACTGGCAAAAGCACGTGGGCGCCACCGGCGTGACCTGCTACAGCTGCCACCGTGGCAAACCGGTGCCGGAGAACATCTGGTTCAAAACCAACCCGCAGCCCTATGGGTCCAACTTCATGGGCGACAAGGCGGGGCAAAACGAGCCCACCGTGGTCAATGGCCTGTCTTCGCTGCCCACCGACCCGTTCACGCCCTTCCTGCTCGGCAGCGAGCCGATCCGTGTGGGAGGCAACACCGCCTTGCCCTCGGGCAACCGCCAGTCGATCAAGCAGGCCGAGCGCACCTACAGCCTGATGACCCACATGTCCACCGCCCTCGGTGTCAACTGCACCTACTGCCACAACACCCAATCGTTTGGCAAATGGCAGGGTGGCCCCGACAAGCGTGTGACGGCCTGGTACGGCATCCGCATGGCGCGCGACCTGAACCTCACCTACATGGAGAGCCTGGTCGATGTGTTCCCGGCGCACCGCAAGGGCGCGCTGGGCGATGTCGCCAAGCTCAACTGCGCGACTTGCCACCAGGGCGCCTACAAGCCCCTGAACGGCGCGCAAATGGCCAGCGATTTCCCCGAGCTGCTCAAAAAGATCGGCAAAGCCCCCGTGGTGGCCCGGCAATGACGCTCTGCGTCTGAGCCGCCCGCTGTGACCGCCCCAGCCACCCCCGAGACGGCCATGGACACCAGCGCGCTCAGCGACACCGTCCCCGCCTGCGTGGTGGTGGTCCTGCTGGTGGACTTCCTCAAGTCGCACCGGGGCTGGGGCTGGATGCGCCTGGTGGCCGGCCCGGCGGCCTACAAACCGGTGCCGGGTTTGCTCGGGGCCAAGGTGATGGGCAGCGGCCACGAGGGCGGCTTCACGCTGCGCCCCAGCGCCACCCACCAGGGCCTGATCTGCCGCTTCGACCGGGCCGATGCCGCCATGGACTTTTTGCACGGCGAGCAGGTGCAGGCCTACCGCGACCGCGCGCGCGAATGCTGGGGCGGGCTGTTGGCCGTGACCGCTTCGCGTGGCCAATGGGACCAGCAGGCTTGGGGCCTGAGCGAGGGCGGCAGCGCCCAGCTGTCCAGCGCGTGGCAGCAGCGTCTGCCGCCGCCGCAAGCCCAAGCGCCGCTGGCCGTGCTCACGCGCGCCAGCATCCACCCGGGCAAAGCCACCGCGTTCTGGCGCCATGCGCCGGCCACGCAGGCTTCGCTCGATGCCGCCAGCGGTTGCCTGCTGGCGATGGGCCTGGGCGAAGCGCCGCTGGTGCGCCAATGCACCTTCAGCCTCTGGCAGGACGAATCGACCATGCTGCAGTACGCCCGCGAGGGTGCGCACCAGCAGGCCAGTGCCGCGGCCTACCGGCACGGCTTTTTTTCCGAATCGATGTTCGTGCGCATGCGCGTGTTGCGCATGGCCGGCCGCTGGAAGGCGCGCGATTTTGACAACAGCCTGGCGTGGCCCGAGGTGGCCCATGGCTGAAGCTTTGCGCACCGTGGTGATCGGCGCGGGTGTGGGCGGCTTGGTGGCCGCGCTGCGCTTGGCGCACCAAGGTCAGCAGGTGACGGTACTCGACAGCGCCTTGCAGCCCGGCGGCAAGATCCACACCCAGCAAGTGGGCGAGGCGCTGATCGACAGTGGCCCCACCGTGTTCACCATGCGTTGGGTGTTCGACGAGATCTTGCGCACGCTCGGCACGCGGCTCGATCAGCACCTGCGCCTGACCCCGCTGTCGGTGCTGGCGCGCCACTTCTGGGACGACGGCAGCCAGCTCGATTTGTTCGCCGACAGCGAACGCAGCGAAGCGGCCATCGCCGATTGGGCCGGTGGCGATGAGGCGCAGCGCTTTCGCGCGTTTTGCGCACGCACCCGCGCGGTCTACGACACGCTCGAAGGCCCGTTCATGCGCGCTCAGCGCCCGGGCCTGCTCGGCCTGATGGCGCGCACCGGGCCTGCAGGCTTGGCGGTGCTCTCGCAGCTGGGGCCGATGCGCACGCTGTGGCAGCAGATGGGCCGCGAATTCCGTGACCCGCGCCTGCGCCAGTTGTTCGCGCGCTACGCCACCTACTGCGGCTCCTCGCCCTGGCAGGCGCCGGCCACACTCATGCTGGTGGCGCAGGTCGAGATGGACGGCGTCTGGAGCGTCGAGGGCGGCATGGGCGCACTCGCGCAGATGCTGGCGCGGCTGGCGCGCGAGCAGGGTGCTCAGTTGCGCCTGGGCTGCACCGCGCAGCGCATCGAGGTGCAGCAGGGCCAGGTGCGCGGTGTGACGCTGGGCACCGGGGAATTTCTGCCCGCCGACCAGGTCCTCTTCAACGGCGAGGCCGCCGCCTTGCGCACCGGCTTGCTCGGGCCCGCCGCACGCACCGCCGTGCCCCGCGAGGCACCGCCGCGGGCCCTGTCGGCCATGACCTGGGCGCTGCACGCACCGCTGACGGGTGTGGCGCTCGATCGGCACAACGTGTTTTTCTGCCCCGACTACGCGCGCGAGTTCGAGGACATCTTTCACCACCAGCGCCTGCCCACGCAGCCCACCGTGTACGTGTGTGCGCAAGACCGCCCGGCGGACCTGCCTGCAGGCACCCCCGAGCGGGTGTTGGCGCTGGTCAATGCCCCGGCCACGGGCGATCAGCCGCACTGGCGCGACGAGGACCTGGACGCATGCCAAGACACCACCTTCCGTTTTCTGCACCGCCTGGGTTTGCCCTTGCCCACGGACAGCCCGGGCATGCGGCGCCACTCGCCGCTGGACTTTCATCGGCGCTTTGCGGCCTCGGGCGGGGCCTTGTACGGCCAAGCGACCCATGGCTGGATGGGCATCTTCAAGCGTCCTGGCGCGCAGACCCCGGTGCGGGGGCTGTACCTGGCGGGGGGCAGTGTGCACCCGGGGCCGGGCGTGCCGATGGCGGCACTGTCGGGCCAGCTGGCGGCCGAGGCGATGCTGGCGAACCCCGTTTCGACCAGGCGGTCCCACCCGGTGGCTACCTTTGGTGGTATGTCGACGCCATGAGTGACGACGCCCGCCACGGCCTGACGCTGATCGCTTTTGTGGGCAGCGTGTTTTCGCCTTATTACGCCTGGGCACGCCGGCGCGGTCGCCCCGACCCCGAGCACCATTGCGCGCTGAATGTGGCCCTCTACAGCCCTGGCGCGGGCCGCTGGTGCATGACCGAGCGCGGTCGCCGCCATTGCACGCGCAGCGCGCAGGACTTGGTCATCGGCCCCAGCCGCTTGCACTGGGACGGGCAATGCCTGCAGATCGACATCGACGAGCGCGGCGCACCCCTGCCGCGCCGCGTGCGCGGTCGCGTGCGCCTGTGGCCCGAGCAGCTGCAGACCTACAGCACCGCACTCGAAGCCTCGGGCCGCCACCGCTGGGGTCCGATCGCCCCGAGCGCGCGCATCGAGGTGGATTTGCCCGAGCCCGGCCTGCGCTGGCAGGGCCACGCCTACCTGGACAGCAACGAGGGCGATGAACCCGTCGAGCAGGCGTTTGAACGTTGGGACTGGTCGCGCGCGCGCCTGGCCGATGGCAGCACCGTGGTGCACTACGACCTGCAGTGGCCCACCGCCGCGGCGCAGCCCGACCGCCTCTTGTCGCTGCGCTTTGACCGCCAGGGCGCGGTCGAGCCCTTGCCCACCCCGGCGGCCCAGCCGCTGGCGCCCACCGCCTGGCGCTTGCCACGGCGCATGCGCAGCGCGCAGCCGGTGCGCGTGTCGCGTCAACTCGAAGACACCCCGTTTTACCAACGCGCCTTGCTCGAGTTGCCGCTGGGCCGCCAGCGTGTGCAGGCCTTCCATGAAACCCTGGTGGTGCCGCGCCTGGTGCAACCGGTGGTGCAGGCCATGTTGCCGTTCCGCATGCCCCGACGGGCCTGAGACCCACCATGCAGCAAGCGCTTTCCTTTCAACCACTGCCCCAGCCCGCGCTGTGCTGCGCGGCTTGGCGGTGGTCCACCCAGATTCGAGGCCAGCTGGCCCTGAATGCCCTCGTGCGGGCCGAGCACGTCTTCTTGCAAGGAGAACGCCATGTCTGACAAAGACAAGGTTTGGCCCACGGGATTGACCGAGGGCGAGTCGGAGGAGATTCACCGCAATCTCATCCAGGGCACGCAGATTTTCGGGATGATCGCCGCGGTCGCCCACCTGCTGGCCTACATCTATTCACCCTGGCTCAAGTGAAGGAGGCACTGTCATGATCTACGGAAAAATGTGGTGCGTGGTGAAGCCCTCGGTGGGCATCCC
>JBDLTR010000082.1:0-6259 GCA_039805705.1 Pseudomonadota bacterium | reverse complement strand
GCTGATGGCGCAGGCTTCTTCCATGTCACGCGTCAAGATCAAAGCACCTCGGTCATTGAGCGACTTGGCGATGATCTCGCGACGCGGCATCTCGGGCAACAGGCGGTCGATGGCGGCTTGCACTTGGGCGATGTAATCGGCATCAGGGCACAACAAAATGCTTTGCGCCAGCTCGTCGTGCTCGGCCTGGCTGAACAGGTCCATCGCCACCCATTCGGCGGGCGTGGAGCCGTCGGCTAAAACCAAAATTTCGCTCGGGCCCGCGATCATGTCGATGCCCACGGTGCCGAACACGTGCTTCTTGGCGCTGGCCACGTAGGCATTGCCCGGGCCGGTGATCTTGTCGACCTTGGGGATGGTGGCGGTGCCATAGGCCAGCGCGGCCACGGCTTGCGCGCCACCGATGGTGAAGGCGCGGCTCACGCCGGCCACGCAGGCGGCGGCCAGCACCAGCGGGTTGCGCACGCCATTCGGGGTGGGCACGACCATGATGATGTCCTGCACCCCAGCCACATGGGCGGGAATGGCGTTCATCAACACGGACGAGGGATAGGCGGCTTTGCCGCCCGGCACATAAATGCCCACGCGGTCCAGCGGCGTGACCTTCTGGCCCAGCAGCGTGCCGTCTTCGTCGCGGTAACTCCAGCTCTCGCCCGAGGCTTTCTTTTGCGCCTCGTGGTACTGGCGCACGCGGGCAGCGGCGGCCTGCAGCGCGTCGCGCTGGACGACGGGCAGGCTGTCCAAAGCGGCTTGCAGTTCGGCCTGGGTGATTTCCAGTTCGGCCATGCTCTTGGCATTCAGGCCATCAAAGCGCTGCGTGTAGTCCAGCACCGCCGCGTCGCCACGCGTCTGCACATCGGCCAGGATGTCGGCCACGCGCTGCTCAATGGCGGCATCGGTGTCGGCCGACCAATGCAGGCGCTGCGCGAAGGCGGCTTCGAAGCCAGCGTCTTGCGTGTTCAGGCGGAGCGGTTTGGCCGACATGGTGCGTCCCTTTTCAGTCCTTTGTCACGGCGCCGGCGAAGGCGTCGAGGATGGCGCGGATCGGCGCCTGCTTCAGTTTCAAAGCGGCCTGGTTGACCACCAGGCGCGAGCTGATGTCCATGATGCGTTCGACCTCCACCAGGTGGTTGGCCTTGAGCGTGCTGCCGGTCGAGACCAGGTCGACGATGGCATCGGCCAGGCCGGTGAGCGGCGCGAGTTCCATGCTGCCGTAGAGCTTGATCAGGTCCACATGCACGCCCTTGTTGGCGAAAAACTCGCGCGCGATCGCGGTGTACTTGGTCGCGACCTTCAGGCGCGAGCCAGAGCGTACCTGGGCTGCGTAGTCGTAGTCGGCGCGCACAGCCACACTCATGCGGCATTTGGCGATGTTCAGGTCCAGCGGCTGGTACAGGCCCTGGCCGCCATGCTCGATCAGCGTGTCCAAGCCGGTCACGCCCAGGTCAGCGCCACCGTACTCGACATAGGTGGGCACATCGGTCGCACGCACCAGCACCACGCGGACCTCGGGTTTGTTCGTCGGCAGGATCAGCTTGCGCGACTTCTCGGGGTCTTCGAGCACCGTGATGCCCGCGGCCTGCAGCAGCGGCAGGGTCTCGTTGAAGATGCGTCCTTTGGACAGGGCCAAGGTAATCATTTCACCCTTTCGATGTCGGCGCCCAGGCCGCGCAGTTTGACTTCCATGCGGTCATAACCGCGGTCCAGGTGGTAAATGCGGTCGACCAAGGTCTCACCCTCGGCCACCAGGCCGGCAATCACCAGGCTGGCCGAAGCGCGCAGGTCGGTCGCCATGACGGTGGCGCCCGAGAGCTGCGGCACACCTTCGACCATGGCTACCTTGCCGTCGATCTGGATGTGCGCGCCCAGGCGCACCAGCTCGTTGACGTGCATGAAGCGGTTTTCAAAAATCGTCTCGGTCACCTTGCTCGTGCCTTCGGCGATGCAGTTGAGCGCCATGAACTGCGCCTGCATGTCGGTCGGAAAGCCCGGGTACTCGGTGGTGCGAAAGCTCTGGGCCTTCAAGCGCCCCTGGCTGCGCACGCGGATGAAGCCTTCGCCTTCTTCGATCTGGGCCCCGGCGGCCTGCAGTTTCTCGATCACGGCTTCGAGGTGATCAGCGCGCCCATGGCGCAAAACCACATCACCGCCGGTGGCGGCCACCGCACACAAAAAGGTGCCGGCCTCGATCCGGTCGGCGACCACCTGGTGGGTGCAGCCGTGCAGGCGCTCGACCCCCTGGATGCGGATCTTGCTCGTGCCGTGGCCTTCGATCTTGGCGCCCATGGCGATCAGCATCTCGGCCAAGTCGGGGATTTCGGGCTCCTGCGCGGCGTTCTCGAGGATGGTCTCGCCTTCGGCCAGGGCTGCGGCCATGAGAAAGTTCTCGGTGCCGGTCACGGTGACCATGTCGGTGGTGATGCGCGCGCCCTTGAGGCGGGTGCGGCCCGTCGGCAAGCTGGCCAGCATGTAGCCGTGTTCGACCGCGATCTCGGCGCCCATCGCCTGCAGGCCCTTGATGTGCTGGTCCACCGGGCGCGAGCCGATGGCGCAGCCGCCAGGCAAGGACACCTTGGCGCGGCCAAAGCGTGCCAGCAGCGGGCCCAAAGCCAACACCGAAGCGCGCATGGTCTTGACCAGCTCGTAAGGCGCCTCAGGGTTGTCCAGGGCGCCCGCATCGAGGCTGACGCGGCCATCGTCATGGTGCTCGGCCGTCACGCCCATGTTGCGGATCAGCTTGAGCATGGTGGCCACGTCTTGCAAGCGCGGCACATTGCGCAGCTCGACAGGCTGGTCGGTCAGGAGCGCAGCGCAGAGCTCGGGCAGGGCCGCGTTCTTGGCGCCCGCCACCTCAACCGTGCCTTGCAGCGTGCGGCCGCCGCGGATCAGGAGTTTGTCCATGGCGCGCTCAGCCTTGTTGCGCCGCCCACTCAGCGGGCGTGTAGGTTTTCATAGAGAGGGCATGCACCTCGTCGGTGTGCATTTTTTGCCCCAGCGTGGCGTAGACCCGCTGGTGGCGCGCGATCGGGCGCAGGCCTGCGAAGGCCTCGGACACCACCACGGCGCTCCAGTGGCGGCCGTCGCCGTCCACTTCAAGGTGGGTGCAATCGAGGCCGGCGGCGATGATGGCGCGGAGTTGTTCTGCAGTCATGGGTTCAGCCCCGGATCTTGTAGCCGGTGCGCAAAAGGTGAAGGGCGATGGCACTGACGACCAGCAGCGCGGTGGCCACCACGGCCAGGCTGGTCCAGGGCGAGACGTCGCTTTGCCCGAAAAAGCCGTAGCGGAAACCGTCGATCATGTAGAAGAAGGGGTTGAGGTGCGACAGGCGCTGCCAGAAAGCGGGCAAGGAGTGGATCGAATAGAACACACCCGACAGGAAAGTCATGGGCATGATGATGAAGTTCTGGAAGGCGGCCATCTGGTCGAACTTCTCGGCCCACAGGCCCGCGATCAGGCCCAGCGCCCCGAGCATGGCCGCGCCCATGAAGGCGAAAGCCAGGATCCACAGCGGGTGCACAAACTGGATGTGCACCATCCAGCCGGTGATCAGGAACACGCCCGCACCCACCGCCAGGCCGCGCACGATGGACGAGCCCACATAGGCCACGAACCAGTTCCAGTGCGAGAGCGGCGTGAGCAGCACAAACACCAGGTTGCCCATGATCTTGCTTTGGACCAGGCTGGAGGAGCTGTTGGCAAAGGCGTTCTGCAGCACCGCCATCATCATCAGGCCTGGCAGCAGGAACGAGGTGTAGGGCACTTGGTCGTACACCTTCACATGGTCTTCGAGCACATGGCCGAAGATCAGCATGTAGAGCACCGAGGTCAGCACCGGCGCGGCAATGGTCTGGAAGCTGACCTTCCAAAAGCGCAGCACTTCTTTGTAGAACAGGGTTTGCCAACCGCTCATGCCTGCGCTCCTGCGTGTTGGCGGTTCATGACCTCCAGGAACACGTCTTCCAGATCGGCCTGGCGGATCTCGACGTCTTCGGCCACCAGACCGGCGGCGCGGATCGTGGCCAGGTGGTTTTCAATTTCCACGGCGTTGTGCACCGGCAATTGCACGATGCGCCCCGTCACGCGGGCGATGGCCCGCAGCGCCGGCGGCAGCTCGCCATCGAGCTTGAGGCGCAGCACCTGCGCCGTGGCCGAGCGCAAGAGGTCGGAGGTGCGCTCGAGCGCCACCACCTGGCCGCGCTTGAGCATCGCAATGCGGCCGCACAAGGCTTCGGCCTCTTCCAGGTAGTGCGTGGTCAAGAGCACGGTGTGGCCTTGCTTGTTGAGCTTGGCGATGAATTGCCACAGGGTCTGCCGCAGTTCGACATCGACGCCGGCCGTGGGTTCATCGAGCACGATCACGCGCGGCTTGTGCACCAGGGCCTGCGCCACCAGCACGCGGCGCTTCATGCCGCCCGAGAGCTGACGCATGTTGGCACCGGCCTTGTCGGCCAGACCCAGGCTGTCGAGCAGTTCGTCGATCCAGTCGTCGTTGTGGCGGACACCGAAGTAGCCGGACTGGAATCGCAGCGCTTCACGCACATTGAAAAACGGGTCGAACACCAACTCTTGCGGCACCACACCCAAGAGGCGGCGCGCTTGGGCGTAATCGCGCTGGACGTCCAGGCCATGCACCTGCACGCTGCCGCTGCTGGCGCGCGCCAGCCCCGCGAGGATGCTGATCAGGGTGGTTTTGCCGGCCCCGTTGGGGCCCAGCAGACCGAAGAACTCGCCCTCCTGGACGTCCAGGCTGACCTGGTCCAGCGCCTGAAAAGGCGCCGATCCGGCAGATTTGGGCGGATAGATCTTGGAAACGGATTGGAAAGACAGCGCAGACATGAAGGGGCCATTTTAAAGCCCCGGCCTGGCCAAAAAGTGCTCAGAACATCAGCTGCCTGAGGGCATCAGCCAATCGTGCACACCGTACAGGCGGGCCAGCTCACGCAGGCGCTGGGGCAGGCCCTGCACTTGCAGGCTGCGGCCCTGCTGCGAGGCCTCGCGGCGGCACGCCAGCAAGACCGCCAGCGCCGACGAGTCGAACTGTGCCAAGGGCGAAGCATCGAGCAGCAAAACCCGGTCTTGCGAAGCGGCGATGGCCTGCACCAGCTCGCGCCGGCAAGCCTGCGCCTGCGGGTGCATCAAGGTGGTAGGCAGCTGCAAAACGGCCATGGCTCAGGGCTTGCGGGCCAGGTTGGCATTGGCCTTGTTGCGCTCGGCCAGGCTGTTGATCAGGGCGTCGATGCCGCCGGCGTTGACCTCTTTGGTGAACTGGGTGCGGTAGTTCTCGATCAGCCAGACGCCCAGCACATTGAGGTCAAAAATCATCCAGCCCGCCCCCTCGCCCGGGGTTTTTTCCAGGCGGTAGTCGAGCTCGATCGGGTCCCCCTTGCCGCGCACCTCGGTGTTGACGACCAGATTTTTGTCGTCTTGGCCCGGGCGCAGGGGCTTGACCACAATGGTCTGGTCGCTGACCTGGCTGAGCGCGCCTGAATAGGTGCGCACCAGCAGGGTCTTGAATTCTTCTTGCAGCCGTTTTTGCTGTTCTGGCGTGGCCTTGCGCCAAGCGGGACCAGTGGCCAAGGCCGTCATGCGCCGGAAGTTCACGTGCGGCATGAGCTTGTTGTCGACGAGCTGCATGATCTTGCCGACATCGCCGTTGCGCAGGCTTTTGTCGGCCTTGACCGTGTCCAGGGTTTCGCTGGCGATGCGTTTGATGAAGGCGTCAGGCGCCTCGTCGGCGGCGTGGGCCAGGGGCAAGGCCAGCGCCAGGCCCATGGCCAGGCAGTGGCGACGGCTCAGGAAGGAAGGGGTCAAGGACAACATGCCGAAACTATAACGAGGAGGCTGGACCTGCCAGCGTCAGGGTTGTGAACAACTGTGTTTCTCAAGGGGCATCCGGATCCGTGTAATCGAAATCGCTGGGCGGATTGCCGTCGTAAACATCGTTTTCGCGCTTTTGCAGCCAGGCATCGCGCACGAAGTTGTAGGGGTCGAGCGCGGCCTGTTTGAGCGCATCGCCCGCCTTGAGCAAGCCGGCGCGGGTGTCGGTCAGGCGCAAGGCGGTCACCCCCAGGCGGGTGTTGCTGCCCTCGAAAAACTGCGAAGGACTGCCCTGCCAGTCGACCGGCATGGCCGCCGTGTCGCGCAAAGTCGCTGGCCCCAGCAAAGGCAAAACGAGGTAAGGCCCCGGCTTCACGCCCCAATGGCCCAAGGTCTGGCCGAAGTCTTCCTTGCGCTTTTCCAAACCTGCTTCGCTGGCGA
>JBDLTR010000081.1:0-4316 GCA_039805705.1 Pseudomonadota bacterium | reverse complement strand
ATGTGCGCAACGCCGTCTACAGCCATGTGCTGCAGCAAAGCCCGGCCTTTTTCGAAACCACCCAATCCGGTGAGGTGCTCTCGCGCCTGACCAACGACACCACCCTGGTGCAGACCGTGATCGGCTCTTCGCTGTCGATGGGCCTGCGCAACCTGGTGATGGGCTCGGGGGCCATGATCATGCTGGTGTGGACCAACCCGATGCTGATGCTGCAGGTGCTGGCGGTGCTGGTCATCGTGGTGCTGCCCACCGTCACGCTGGGCCGGCGCGTGCGCCGCCTCTCGCGCGCCAGCCAGGACCGCGTGGCCGACGCCAGCGCGCTGGCCGGCGAGGTGCTCAACGCCATCCCGGTGGTGCAAAGCTACACCGCCGAGCGGCGCGAGGCCGAGCGGTTTGTCGACTCCACCTTGCGCGCGCTGGGCACGGCGCTGCGCCGCATCCGCGCGCGGGCGGTCTTGGTGGGCTTTGTGATCATGGCCACCAGTGCTGTGCTGCTGTGGGGCTTGTACATGGGCACCCAGGCGGTGCGTGCGGGCACCACCAGCCCGGGCGAGCTGGGCCAGACCGTGTTCTACGTCATCCTGCTGGCCAGCGCGTTCGCGGTGCTGGGCGAGATGTACGGCGATGTGCTGCGCGCGGCCGGCGCCACCGAGCGCCTGATGGAGCTCTTGCACGCCCGCTCTGCCGTGCAGGAAACCGCACAACCGCAGTCCGCGCCTTGGCCGAGCCAGGGCGCCCAACTGCAGCTGCAGGACCTGCGCTTTCATTACCCCTCACGCCCCGGCACCTGGGCGCTCGATGGTCTGAGCGGCCACATCGCGCCCGGTCAGACGGTGGCCATCGTGGGCCCCAGCGGCGCTGGCAAGACCACGCTGTTCGATTTGCTGATGCGTTTTCACGACCCGCAGCAAGGCCAGATCGAGATGGACGGCGTGCCGATTTCGCAGATGACGCTGCACGCGCTGCGTGAGCGCATCGCGCTGGTGCCGCAAACCCCGGTGGTCTTCACCGGCACCGTGCTCGACAACATCCGCTACGGGCGGCCCGGCGCCAGCCTCCAAGATGTGCGCGCCGCCGCCGTGGCCGCGCATGCGCACGATTTCATCGAGGCTCTGCCGCAGGGCTACGACACCGAGCTGGGCGACCGTGGCGTGCGTTTGTCCGGCGGGCAACGCCAGCGCATCGCGATCGCGCGCGCCATGCTCAAGAACGCGCCGCTGCTGCTGCTCGACGAGGCCACCAGCGCCCTGGACGCGCAAAGCGAGCAAACGGTGCAGGCCGCGCTGGAGCAGGCCATGACCGGCCGCACCACGCTGGTGATCGCGCACCGGTTGGCCACGGTGCAGCGCGCCGACGCGATCTGGGTGCTCGACCACGGCCGTCTGGTCGAGCAGGGCACCCATGCCGAGCTGATCGCCCGCGGCGGTCTCTATGCGAGCTTGGCCGCTCTGCAGTTCAGCGCCGGCCACTGAGCCTCTCGGCGCCCGGCCCGGGCGCCTAGCGATTTGAACCCTGGTCCCCCACGTCCGCCGTTTGGCCGGATGTCCGCGCGCGTTCGCGCCGACTGGCTTCGCGCGCCTTCTTGACGTCGTGCAGCTGCCACAGGCCAAAGGCCAGGGCCAGCACAAACACCCCCAGTTCGATCCAGATGCCCATGGTGTTGCTCCTCGCTCCAAGGCTTGACTGTCAATCTCTATTGACACCATAAAATATAAGCCTATATTGACATCTGTGTCTGTGAGTTTTTCCTGACACACAGAGGATCGGAGGTCCCCATGAGCCTGATGGAACGCACCGAGCGGGCGCTGAGCCGGCATTTTGAGCTGGCCTGCGGCAGCGGGGCGCCGACGCGCCTGGTCCAAGCCATGCGGCATGCCGTGTTTTCAGGCGGGGCCCGCATCCGCCCCCAGCTGTGCATGGCGGTGGCCGTGGCCTGCGGTGACGCGCAGCCCGAATTGACCGATGCCTCGGCCGTGGCCCTGGAGCTGATGCACTGTGCTTCGCTCGTGCACGACGACATGCCGGCCTTTGACGATGCCGACACCCGCCGCGGCCGGCCCACGGTGCACAAGGCTTTCAGCGAGCCCTTGGCCCTGCTGGCCGGTGATGGCCTGATCGTGATGGCCTACCAGGTGCTGCTGCAGGCTGGCGCTGGCCACTCCGAGCGCCTGGTGCGCCTGATGGACAACCTCACGCGCGGTGTGGGCCTGCCCGCCGGCATCGTGGCCGGTCAGGCCTGGGAGTGCGAAAGCGCGGCCGACCTGAGCGAATACCAGCGCGCCAAGACCGGCGCCCTGTTTGTGTCGGCCACCTGCGCGGGCGCCATCAGCAGCGGCAGTGACCCCCGCCCTTGGGCGCCCCTGGGCGATTTTCTGGGCGAGGCCTACCAGGTTGCCGATGACATCCGCGACGTCATGGTCGACGCCGACAGCCTGGGCAAGCCCGCTGGACAAGACGCGCTGCACGCGCGGCCCAGCTCGGCGCGCGCCCTGGGGCTGGAGGGCGCGATCGCGCATTTCCAAAGCCTGATCGAGCGCGCTGCGGCGTCCATCCCGACCTGCGCTTGCCGCGACATGTTGCGCCAGCTGGTCTGGCGCGAAGCCGAGCGCCTGGTGCCGGCCACCCTGTGTGAACAGGCCCGCCAGCGCGCGCCTGCGCGAGCGGCAACGGCCCCTTTGCGCTTGGTGCTGCCATGAGCGGCCCGAGCGAGCTGCTGGCCACAGCACCCGGCCGCGCACGCTGGAGCGACCTTTGGCGCGACGGCCTGCAACGCCTGTACGCCAGCGAGCGCCTGTACCGCTGGTCGCTCGCCAACCCGTTCACGCGCCGCGTGACGCGCCGGCGCACACGCCAGCTCTTTGACCTGATGGCCGGTTTTGTGCACAGCCAGGTCTTGCTGGCTTGCGTGCGGCTGGACCTGTTTGGCCTTTTGCGCGACGCGCCCGCCAGCGCTGCGGCGCTGGCGCAGCGCACCGGTGTGCCCGAGGCCGAATTGCAACGCCTCTTGCTGTCGGCCGTCAGCCTGGGCCTGCTCGAGCACCGCAGTGGCGGCCGCCTGGGCCTGGGCCCCTTGGGGGTGCCGCTGACCACCCATGCCGGGATCGCGCAGATGGTGGAGCACAACCAGCTGCTCTACGAAGACCTGCGTGACCCCCTGGCCTTCTTGCGCCATGGCCAGCCGCAGGCGGCGCCAGACGCTGGCCGGCAAGGCGACATGGCGGCTTACTGGCCTTACGCCCAGGGCGGTCTGGCCGCGGTGCAGCGCCCAGAGGCGGCCGAGCAGGTCGGCCGCTACTCGGACCTGATGGCCGAGTCGCAGGGTTTTGTGGTCCATGAGATCCTGAGCAGCTACTTTTTCGATGAGCACCGCTGTGTGCTCGACGTGGGCGCCGGCCAGGGCCGTTTTGTCAGCGCCTTGGCGCGGCATGCGCCGCACCTGCAACTGCAGATGTTCGACCTGCCGCCGGTGCTGGCGCAGGCGCGCCCGCGGCTGGCCGCGCAAGGCCTGGATGCGCGTGTGCAGCTGCATCCGGGCAGCTTTCTCGATGACCCGCTGCCCACGGGCGCCGACCTCATCACCCTGGTGCGCGTGCTGCACGACCACCCCGACGCGGTGGTGCGCCTGGTCTTGCAAAAGGCCCATGCCGCGCTGCCGCCCGGCGGCGTGGTCTTGGTGGCCGAGCCGATGGCCCAAGACGCCGACACCGCGGCCCAGCACCAGGCCGACGCTTACTACCACTTCTACCTGATGGCCATGGGCGCGGGCCGCCTGCGCAGCCCCAAGGAAATCGCCGCCCTGCTGCGCGATGCCGGCTTTGCCGCCATCGAGCAGGTGCCCAACGCCATGCCCATCCACGGGCAGCTGGTGTTGGGCCGTAAGTGTTTACCCTAGTTTACGGGCTATTGTGTAAATCATATTTGACACATCAAGACGTAACACCAAGAATACAGACATGAATGCCCAGGCCGTCGTCTTCCACCAACCGCGCGAGCTCTCCTTGCAGTCCCTGCCTTTGCCGGCGCTGCAATCGGGCCAGCTCGAGGTGGCGGTGGATTACAGCGGCATCAGCACCGGCACCGAGCGCATGCTCTGGGACGGCAGCATGCCCGCCTTCCCGGGCATGGGCTACCCGCTGGTGCCCGGCTACGAAACCGTGGGCCGCGTTTTGCGCGTGGGCCCCGACACCACGCTGTCGGCCGGCCAAACCGTGTTCGTGCCCGGGGCCAATTGCTTTGGCGACAGCGGCGTGCGCAGCCTGTTTGGCGGTGCCGCCTCGCGCCTGGTGGTGCAGCAGCAAAAAGTGCTGCCCGTGACC
>JBDLTR010000080.1:0-6266 GCA_039805705.1 Pseudomonadota bacterium | reverse complement strand
CAGGGATGGCGGCGCAGCAGGGAACGCTCTTTGCCGGGCTTGAGGCGGATGGTTTTCATGTGGCTATTGTCCCGGATGGATGGCCCGGTCGAGCCGGGTCATGACAGCGTGGCGCAGCCGGCCCCCCACCCACTCGTCATCCTCAGGCTTGACCCGAGGATCCATGGATTCCCCGGTCGAGCCGGGGAATGACAGGGCATGGCTCAAACCGGGCCATGACAGAAGGCGACTCAGGCCGGCAAAAAGCCCTCGATCGACAGGTAGCGCTCGCCTGTGTCGTAGTTGAAACCCAGCACCGTGGCGCCAGCCGGCAACTCGGGCAACTTTTGCGCGATGGCCGCCAGCGTGGCGCCCGAGGAGATGCCCACCAACAGGCCTTCTTCGCGGGCCGAGCGGCGCGCGTATTCGCGCGCGTCCTCGGCCTCGACCTGGACCACGCCGTCGAGCAAGGCCGTGTCGAGGTTGCGTGGGATGAAGCCTGCGCCAATCCCCTGGATCGGGTGCGGCGCCGGCTGACCGCCCGAGATCACGGGCGAAGCCGTGGGCTCGACCGCGAACACCTTGAGTTGGGGAAATTGGGCCTTGAGCACCTTGGCCACACCGGTGAGGTGGCCGCCCGTGCCCACGCCGGTGATCAGCGCGTCGATGCCGTCGGGAAAGTCGGCCAGGATTTCCTGCGCCGTGGTGCGCACATGGACGTCGACGTTGGCCGGGTTCTCGAACTGCTGGGGCATCCAGCTGCCGGGCGTGGTTTTGAGCAATTCCTCGGCGCGTGCGATCGCGCCCTTCATGCCTTTTTCGCGCGGCGTCAGGTCAAAGCTGGCGCCATAGGCCAGCATCAGCCGGCGGCGCTCGACGCTCATGCTGTCGGGCATCACCAGCACCAGCTTGTAGCCCTTGACGGCGGCCACCATGGCCAGACCAATGCCGGTGTTGCCCGAGGTCGGCTCGATGATGGTGCCGCCGGCTTGCAAAAGGCCGCGCTGCTCGGCGTCTTCGACCATGGCCAGCGCGATGCGGTCTTTGACCGAACCGCCGGGGTTGCTGCGCTCGGACTTGATCCAGACGTTGGCACCCGCGCCAAACAGGCGGTTGATGCGGATGTGCGGCGTGCGGCCGATGGTCTCAAGGATGCTCTGGGCTTTCATGGGGTTCTCCTGCCAATGTGGGGAGCATTGTGCGCCGCGCCACATGACCGCTGGGTATATGGGTATGCCTCGGGGCGATAATCTCGTCTGTGAAGCTCGCCAGACCGCCGCTGGTGCAATCTGGGAAACCAGGCACTGGAGGAACGTCCGGACTGCACAGGACAGCGCAGGAGGTAACACCTCTCCACCGTGAGGTGAGGATCAGAGCAACAGAGACGAGCCGCTTGAGTGCGGGTGAAACGGGCAATCTCTGCGCGCAGCAACACCAAGTAGGCCAGCGTTGACGTGGTACCGCGGAGCTGGCGGGTAGGTGGCATCGAGCCGGGTGGGCGACCCCCGGCCCAGAGTAATGGCGGTCACGCCGTGGGCAACCACGGTGCACAGAATCCGGCTTACCGGCGGGCTTCACAACTTACAAACCACAAGGCCCGCACACCGAAAACGGTGGCGGGCCTTGGCCATGGGGCTTGGGGGATTCAGCCGCGGCTGGGCATCAGGCTGGCGGCCAGGGCAAACACCGAGTTGGGCGCGGTGATCTTGGGCAACTCGTTTTTGGGGCGGGCAAAGACGCCACGCTTGACGGTGCTGGCCCGCTGCGGCGCCGGCTCGACGGTCACGCCCTTGGCGCGCTGCTCGGCCACCAACTGGCGCAGGCTGATCGACTGCAGGTGGTCACGCATCTGGTGGTTGAGTTGGGACCACAGCTCGCTGCCCATCCAGCTGTTTTGCTCGGCCACGGTCTCCTCGGTGGTGGGGGCGTCCACCGCCTCGGTGATGTCGGCCATGGAGATGCTGTCGGCGCTGCGGCCCAGCGAGTAACCGCCGCCCGGACCGCGTGTGCTTTCGACCAAACCCGCCTGGCGCAGTTTGCTGAACAGCTGCTCGAGGTAGGACAGGGAAATCTGGTGGCGGTCACTGATCGCGGCCAGGGCCACCGGCCCGCGGTCTTCGCGCAGGGCCACATCGATCATGGCGGTCACGGCAAATCGGCTTTTGGTGCTCAAACGCATGGCGTTCTCCTTTGGGCTCCAAGGTGGGCCTGTGCGGCCCGGGCCACTGCCAGCGGGCAGCGGTTGCGTCTGGATTTCAGACTGAAGTGGCATTTTGGGCTATGGCCCCCGGTTTTCAAGGCTTTGACCCACACGCCTTCCGGGAATGTGTATCAGAATTTTTCTGATGCCCGCAGCCAGCGCGCCTGGCCAGTCTGCAAGGGGGCCAGCCCCAGCCGCCCCAGGCGCTGGCGCCGCCAGCCCGCCCCCGGAAATTGACTCGAATCAAGCACCGAAGGCCACGCGGCGGCGGCCAGCCCCTTGCCCACCACCCGCCAATGGCCCAGGCCATCGCGCTCATGGCTCAGGCTCAGGCGCGCGCCCTGGGCTTGCAAACAGGCCAGCGCGGCGGCCGAACTGGCCAGCGGCAGGCTCAGCAGCCATTCCAGCTCCAGCGGCCGCTCGTGGTCGGCCAGGCGGCGCAGCACCGCCGGTGCATCGCTCCACACCGACAGGCCACTGGCCGCGTCGGGCAAGGGCCAGAGTTCGCGCAGCTGCCGCGAAGGCAGTGGCCCAGCCCCGAGCTCGCCCCAGGCCTGCTGCAAGGCGTGCTGCGCCGGCATGCCCGCTGGCTTGTGCACCAAGACCGTGCCGCCAGAAGGCGCGCTGGGCAGGGCGCCCAACACCTGCACCGCCTGGTGGTCTTGCACACGGCGCGCCGGATCGGTCACGGTCTGGCCCGCCACCTGCACCCTGCCGGCGACGATCAGGGCCTCGGCCTGGCTGCGCGAACAGCTTTGCTCGGCCGCCACGCGCTTGGCCAAGCGAACGCCCTCGCCCGTCTGGCTCATGCGCCCAAGGTCTCGCGGATGTGGTCCACATGCGCCTGCAGCGAGCGCGCCGCCACCGGCCACAGCCGCGGCGGCACGTCGTCGTAGGCCTTTTCCACCCATTGTTCGAGCGTGCCGTACGGCAGGGCCTGCATGGCGGCGGCGATCTTGGCCTCGCGCTTGAGGCGGTGCGCCTTGAGCTGGGTGATGGCCTGCTGGGCAAAGCCCAGCACATGGCCATGGGCCGGCAAGATGAAATCAATGTCGTGCGTGTCGCAAGCGGCGGCCAACAGGTCGAGCGAGGCCAGGTAGTCGCCCATGTGGCCGTCGGGCGGGTCGATCACAGTGGTGCTGCCGTTGAGCACATGGTCACCGGAAAACAGCAAGCCGTCTTCCTCCAACACCAGGCAAACATGGTTGGCCGCGTGGCCTGGCGTGTGCAGCACGCGCAGGGTATGGGCGCTCACGCCCGCCCCCAGCAGCAGCCGCTCACCGTCTTGCAACTCGCGGTCGGGCACGAACTGGCTGTTGGCGCGCGCTGTCGGACGCGAAGCCAGTCCCAGAATGGGGGGCTGCTGGGCGCACAGCGCCTGCAGGCCTTTGGCCCCCGGCGAATGGTCGGGGTGCGAGTGGGTGCACACGATGAAACGGATGTTGCCGCCCGCTGCACGCCACAGGCGTTCCAGATGCTCGGCATCGGCCGGGCCAGGGTCGATGGCGATGTAGCCGGTGTTGGGGTCGCCCACCAGGTAGCTGTTGGTGCCCGGTCCCGTCATGACGCCAGGGTTGGGGGCTGTGAGGCGCTGCACGTTCCTGAGCAGGGCCACCGGCTGCTCGGTCTGCCAATCCAGGTGGTGGACGATTTGCCCATCGGGGCTCACCAGCGCGAGCTCGCCATAGGGCGGCTCGTGTTCCATGTAGCGCGCCTCCTGGCCGGCGAGCCAACCGGCGCGCGGGCAGCTGGTCCACAGGGGCTCTTCGGTGGCGGCGCAGGCGGCCAGCAGCGCGTCGACCGTGGGGTAAGCGAGCAGGCGCTGCAGGGTGCGGATGGTTGGGAAGATGATGAAAAACTGCCCCGCCTCGTGGCGCGCGAGCGCGTCCTGCGGGCGCACCCAGACCGGCTCAAACTGTTCGGATTCATCGGCCACGGGGGTCTGGCCTTCGGGCATGCGCGCGACCAGGAAGGGCACATCGAAGCGGCGCGGCAAATCGCGGTCGGTGATCCAGTGGGCGAGGATGAAAACCTGGTCGGCCGCGAGCTGCAGGCCCTGCGCCAGGCATTGCAGTGCAAACGGGCCCTGGCGGTCGATGGCGGCGATGTCGCTGGCGTCGGCCCAGCGGCCATCGGCGTGGCGTGCGAACAGCACGCCCAGCTCTTCAAAGCTTTCGCGGATGGCGGCGATGGCCTGGGTCAGGTGCAGGTCGCTCTGGCCGGGGCGGCGGCTGGACTGGCCATGGGCCTGTGCATCGGCGGCGTCGATGCCGCCGCCCGGGAACACATAGGCGCCGGGCGCAAAGCTGGCCATCATGGAACGGCGCGTCATCAGCACTTCAAGGCCTTGCGGGCCATCGCGCAGCAGCAGCACCGTGGCGGCAGGACGGATGGGCGCAGGCTCGCGCTGGGCATGGAGGAGTTGGGTGGGGCGGACCATGTTGTGCATTATCCCGGTCTGGTTTGTGGTCTGACGTGGGTGGGGTGTACCCAAGGTTCCTCATGCTGCGCTGCGGGCGCAGAAATCGTCACCTCGGGCACACCCCACCCACGTCAGGCGAGCGTCACTGCCGATTTCCAAACCGGCTTGCAGCGGAGTCTGGGGGTGTTGGGGGCGACGATTTCTGCGTACCCCCGCAGCATGAGGAGCCCCCAACACCCCCAGACTCCGCCCCGACAGACCTCGCAGACCGAAGGCATGCAAAGCGATAATCCAGCCCATGCGCATCCGCTTCACCAAAATGCAGGGCGCGGGCAACGACTTTGTTGTGCTCGACGAAACCCAGGGCCTGCTGAACCTCAGCACGGCCCAGTACCGCTTTCTGGCCAACCGCCACTTTGGCGTGGGCGCCGACCAGATCCTGAGCGTGCGCCCCTCGCCCGCTGCGGGACTCGACTTTGAATACGTGATCCACAACGCCGACGGCGGCGAAGTCGAGCACTGCGGCAACGGCGCCCGCTGTTTTGTGCGCTATGTGCGCGACCACGGCCTGACCGACAAACACACCGTGCGCGTCAAAGTGCAAAAAGGCGAGATCGAACTGACCATGAACCCCGACGGCCGCGTCACGGTCGACATGGGCGCGCCGGTGTTCGATTTGCCGCAAGTCCCCTTCAACCCCACAGGCCTGGCCACCGCCGAGGTCAATGGCTGGACCGTGTATGACCTGCCCCTGGGCGCACAAGGCAGCGTCCGTGTCGCCGTGGTCTCAATGGGCAACCCGCATGCGGTGACCCGCGTCGACAACGTCGACACCGCGCCCGTGCTCAGCCAGGGCCCGCTGATCGAGCGCCATGCCGCATTCCCCAAGCGCGTGAACGCCGGCTTCATGCAGATCGTCTCGCGCACCCAGATCCGCTTGCGCGTGTTTGAACGCGGCTCGGGCGAGACCCTGGCCTGCGGCACCGGCGCCTGCGCGTCTGTCGTGGCCGGCATCCGCCAGGGCTGGCTGGACAGCCGCGTCGATGTGCACACGCACGGCGGCGTGCTCACCATCGAGTGGGCCGGCCACTCCGACAGCCCGGTGCGCATGACCGGCCCCGCCACCCCGGTGTTTGAAGGCACCATCGACCTTCCCGATCTTTGAGACCCCACCATGAGCCACACCCCACCGATGAGCCCGATCACCGAAGACGACATCGCCAACTACCTGGTCAACACGCCCGACTTTTTTGAGCGCCACGCCGAGCTGCTGGCCAGCGTGCAGCTCACCCACCCACACAGCCAGCGCGCCGTGGGTCTGCAAGAGCGCCAGGCGCTGATGTTGCGCGACAAGATCAAGTCGCTCGAGCACCGCATCATGGACATGTTCCGGCACGCGCACGAGAACATGGCGCTGACCGATAAGCTGCACCGCTGGGCCTGCGACCTGCTGGCCACGCCCGCGGCCGAGCTGCCGGCCGTCACGGTGGACAACATCCGTGAACTGTTCCAGGTGCCGCAAGTGGCGCTGCGCCTGTGGGGGTTGGACAGCGCACACGCCGACGCCGCGTACGCGCAAAGCGTGACCGACGCGGTGCGCGAACAGGCCGCCGGCCTGGCCTCGCCCTATGTGGGCGCCAACACCGGCTTCGAAGCCGTGCAGTG
>JBDLTR010000079.1:0-14761 GCA_039805705.1 Pseudomonadota bacterium | reverse complement strand
CGTCGCTCGCGACCACGGTGTTGTGCAGGCTGAGCTTGGCGGCTTCGGCCTTGATGCTGGCGATGCGGGCCGAGTCCAGGCGGCTCATCTGGCCGGCGCCCACGCCCATGGTCATGCCGTTCTTGCAGAACACGATGGCGTTGGACTTGACGAACTTGGCCACCTTCCAGGCGAACAGCAGGTCGTTCAGTTCTTCAGGCGTGGGTTGCTTGACGGTGACCACCTTGAGGTCGGCGAGCGCCAGCTCGTGGTTGTCGGCGCTTTGCAGCAAGAGGCCCGAGCCCACGCGCTTGGTCTCGAGCGCGTTGCGCACTTGCCCGTAGTGGGTCGGCAGCGCGATCTTCATCAGGCGCACATTGACCTTGCTCTTGAACACCTCCAGCGCCTCGGCGCTGAAGTCGGGCGCCATCAGCACCTCGACGAACTGCTTGCTGACCGCCTCTGCCGCGGCTTTGTCCACCGGGCGGTTGAAGGCGATGATGCCGCCAAACGCGCTGGTGGGGTCGGTCTGGAAGGCCTTGTTGTAGGCCTCGTGCGGGTTCGCGCCCACGGCCACGCCGCAGGGGTTGGCGTGCTTGACGATCACGCAGGCCGGCGTTTCAAAACTCTTGACGCATTCCCAAGCCGCATCGGCATCGGCGATGTTGTTGTAGCTCAGCTCCTTGCCCTGCAGCTGCACGCCGGTGGCCAGCGAGCCGGCGGCGGGCGCGAGGTCGCGGTACCAGGCGGCTTGTTGGTGGCTGTTTTCGCCATAGCGCAGGTCCTGCACCTTGACGTACTGCTCGTTGAACTGACCGCTGAACTGGGCGCGCTCGGGCACATAGCTTTCGCTGAGCTTCTCCGCTTCGAAGTTGACGCTGGAGAGGTAGTTGCTGATCGCGCCGTCGTACTGGCTGATGCGGTTGAACGCGGCCACCGACAGCGCAAAGCGCAGCTTGTCGGACAGTTTGCCGCTGGCCTTGAGCTCGGCGATCACGGCCGGGTATTGGCTGGCGTCGGTGACAATGCCCACGTCTTTCCAGTTTTTCGCCGCGCTGCGCACCATGGCCGGGCCACCGATGTCGATGTTCTCGATCGCGTCGGCCAGGGTGCAGCCGGGCTTGGCCACCGTGGCTTCAAAGGGGTAGAGGGTGACGATCAAGAGGTCGATGGTGTCGATGCCGTGGGCCTTCAAAGCCGCCATGTGCTCGGGCGTGTCGCGGCGCGCGAGCAGGCCACCGTGCACCTTGGGGTGCAGGGTCTTGACGCGGCCGTCCAGCATTTCAGGAAAGCCCGTCACTTCGGCCACCTCGGTCACCGGCAGACCTTTGTCGGCCAGCAGCTTGGCGGTGCCGCCGGTGGAGATCAGGCCCACGCCCAGGGCGTGCAGCTGTTGGGCCAGCTCGACGATGCCGGTTTTGTCGGAGACGGAAATCAGGGCTTTCATGAAAGGGGTCCTAAGAAGCTAAAAATAAAAGGCCACGCCAGGCGTGGCCAGATACAGGTTCACTTGAGCAGCTCGTGCTCAAGGAGTTTTTTGCGCAGGGTGTTGCGGTTCAGGCCCAGCCAGTCGGCCGCGCGCGACTGGTTCTGGCCAGCGCGCTGCATCACCACATCGAGCAGCGGCTTCTCGATCACCTTGAGCAGCATGTCGTACAGGCCGGTCGGGTCGGTGCCGTCCAGGTCGCGGAAATAGTCTTCCAGGTTGGCCCGGATGCAGGCCTCGATGCTTTGTCTCTCGCTCATTCGCTCAACTCCAGAACCGCCTCGTCGCGCGCGACGGGCAGCCGATCCATCTGCTGGGCCAGGCCATCGAAATACACCGCGACGGCGGCCAGCTGTTGTTCACACGATGCGAGCGCGTTCATGCGCTCGCGGAAATCCTCGCCCCCAGGCAGGCTGCGCACATACCAGCCGATGTGCTTGCGTGCCGAGCGCACGCCGGTGTATTCGCCATACAGGCCATAGTGGTCTTGCAAGTGCGTCAGCAGCGCGCGGCGCACCTCGGCCACCAGGGGCGGCGCCAGATGCTCGCCGGTGGCCAGGTAGTGGCCAATCTCACGGAAGATCCAGGGCCGACCTTGCGCTGCGCGGCCAACCATCAGCGCGTCGGCGCCGGTGGCCTGCAGCACCTCGCGCGCTTTTTCGGGGGACGTGATGTCGCCATTGGCCACCACCGGGATGCGCAGCGCGGCCTTGACGGCGGCGATCGTGTCGTACTCGGCCAGCCCTTTGTAGCCCTGCTCGCGCGTGCGACCATGCACCGTCACCATCTGCACGCCGGCCTGCTCGGCGGCGCGCGCGATGCTCAGCGCGTTCTTGTGGCTCTGGCACCAGCCGGTGCGCATCTTGAGCGTGACGGGCACGCGCTGCGGCTCACAGGCGGCCACCACCGCCTCGACGATTTGCAAGGCCAGCGCCTCGTCCTGCATCAGGGCCGAGCCGGCCCATTTGTTGCAGACCTTTTTGGCAGGGCAGCCCATGTTGATGTCGATGATCTGCGCGCCACGGTCGATGTTGTAAGCGGCCGCCTCGGCCATCATGAGCGGCTCGGTGCCGGCGATCTGCACCGCAATCGGCCCAGGCTCACCGGTGTGGTCGGCGCGGCGGCTGGTTTTGAGCGTGTGCCACAGGTCCTTGCGCGAGGTGACCATTTCACTCACCGCATAGCCCGCGCCGAACTGGCGACACAGCTGGCGAAACGGCCGGTCCGTCACGCCCGCCATGGGGGCGACGAACAGCGCGTTTGGCAGGGCGTAGGGGCCGATCTGCATGGACAAGGGGTGGGGTTTGCTTAAAAAGGAGGCACGATTGTAATTGCCCAAAATTTCAGCAAATGAAAGTGGTTTGTGCTAGGCAAAGGTCTTCCTCATGCCGAAGCGGGGCAGCGCATCGGTGCCCGCTACACTGCGCCGCATGGACGCCTGGATGAGCACCTTGCTGCAAACGCTGGCCTTGCCCGAATTCGGGCTGAGCACGGTGTTTGTGGTGGCTTTCGTCTCGGCCACGCTGCTGCCCATGGGGTCCGAGCCCGCGGTCTTCGGCCTCATCAAGCTCAACCCCCACCTGTTTTGGCCCGCCATCCTGGTGGCCACCACCGGCAACACGCTGGGCGGCATGCTCAGCTGGTGGATGGGCTGGGGGGCGCACAAGGCGGTCGACAAATGGCGCGACTCGCCCACCCATTTGCGCGCACTGCAATGGCTGCACCGGATGGGCCCGCGCGCCTGCCTGCTGAGCTGGCTGCCCGGTGTGGGCGACCCGCTGTGCGCGGTCGCCGGTTGGCTGCAAATGCCGCTGTGGCCCTGCACGCTTTACATGGCCATCGGCAAATTCTTGCGCTACCTGTTGATGACGACGGCGCTGCTCTGGGTGTTCTGAGCGCCGGGCTAATATGGCGGGACAAACACTAGGGAGACCCACCACATGCAGCTCTACATCGGCAACAAGAATTACTCGTCCTGGTCCATGCGCCCCTGGGTGCTGCTGCGCCAGGCTGGCATCGCTTTCGAGGAAGTCATGGTCCGCTTTGACAGCTTCGACGCGGATTCCCGCTTCAAGCAAACGCTGGGCCCCATCACGCCCGTGGGCAAGGTGCCAGTACTGGTGCATGAGGGCCTGACGGTGTGGGACACGCTGGCCATTGCAGAATACCTGGCCGAGCTTTTTCCCGACCAACAACTCTGGCCCGCCGACCGCGCGGCACGGGCCCGCGCCCGCAGCGTCTGCGCGGAAATGCACAGCGGCTTTGCCGCGCTGCGCAGCGCCTGCCCGATGAACATCGAGGCACAGCTGCCCGAGGTGGGCGCCCTGGCCTTGCGCGACAAGCCGGCGGTGCGTGCCGACCTCGCGCGCCTGGTGGCCATGTGGCACGAGCTGCTGCGCACGCACGGCGGCCCCATGCTGTTTGGCGCCTTCAGCGTGGCCGACGCGTTTTATGCGCCGGTGGTCATGCGCCTGAAAACCTACGCCCTGCCCGTGCCCACCGAGGTGGCGGCCTACATGGACCGCGTGTGCGCCCTGCCAGGGGTGAAAGCCTGGATCGACGGCGCACTGGCCGAGCAGGACTTTCGCGACTTTGAAGAGCCGTTCCGGCTGCACCCTTGAAGGCCCGCATGGAGATCTTTGTCGTCGGCGGTGCGGTGCGCGATGCGCTGATGGGTTGGCCTGTCCACGACCGCGACTGGGTGGTGGTGGGCGCCACGCCCGAGGGCATGGCCGCACAGGGCTATGTGCCCGTGGGCAAAGATTTCCCGGTGTTTTTGCACCCCCAAAGCCGCGAGGAATACGCGCTTGCACGCACCGAGCGCAAGACCGCGCGTGGCTACAAAGGCTTTGCGGTGCAAGCCGCGCCCGAAGTCACGCTCGAAGAAGACCTGGCGCGGCGCGACCTCACGCTCAACGCCATGGCCGTGCCCGCGGCGCTGGCCCATGCCGCGCCGGCGCAATGGGCCGGCCACATCGTTGACCCGTATGGCGGCCAGCGCGACCTGCAGGCCAAGGTGCTGCGGCATGTGACGCCCGCCTTTGCCGAGGACCCGGTGCGCATCCTGCGCCTGGCGCGCTTTGCGGCGCGCTTTGCCGACTTCACCGTGGCCGACGAGACGCTGCAGCTCATGCGCGAGATGGTGCAGGCCGGCGAGGTCGACCACCTGGTGCCCGAGCGGGTTTGGCAAGAGATCGCGCGCGGCCTGATGACCGACCAACCGTCGCGCCTGTTCGAGGTGCTGCGCGCGTGCGGCGCGCTGCGGGTGCTGCTGCCCGAGCTGGACCGCCTGTGGGGCGTGCCGCAACGGCCTGAACACCACCCCGAGGTCGACAGCGGCGTCCACGTGATGATGGTGCTCGACATGGCCGCGCGCCTGCGGGCGCCCTTGGCCGTGCGCTGGGCCGCCCTGATGCATGACCTCGGCAAAGGCAGCACGCCGGCCGATGTCTGGCCACGGCACATCGGCCACGAAACGCGCAGCGTCAAGCTGGCACAAAAAATCGCCGAGCGCCTGCGCGTGCCCAGCGACTGCAAAGAGTTGGCCGAGGTGGTCGCGCGCGAGCACGGCAACGTCCACCGCAGCGGCGAACTCAACGCCGCCGCCGTGCTGCGCCTGCTCACGCGCTGCGATGCCATCCGCCAGCCCGAACGCTTTGCGCGGGTGCTGCAAGCCTGCGAGGCCGATGCACGGGGAAGGCTGGGCTGGGAAGAACGCGATTACCCGCAGGCCGAGCGCCTGGGCCTGGCCTTGCGGGCCGCCCTGGGCGTGTCCACCGCAGAGATTGCAGCGGCCGCGGCGCAGGAAGGCTTGCAAGGCCCGCAGATTGGTCAGCGGATCGAGGCCGCGCGTGTCGCTGCCGTGCACGCGGCCCTCGGCGCGACGGCCAACCCTTCAAGCCGCTGAGGCCTGCTTCGCTCGGCCCCATCGCCCCTGCGCGCGGCGATGGGACGAACCATGATCACTTGCCAAACAAGCGGGTGATGTGCTGCCACATGCGCAAGAAGAACCCCGCGCGTTCGACCTCGGCCTGCGCCACCAGCGGGGCCTCGCCCAGCGGCTTGCCATTGGCGGTGGCGATCACCTTGCCGATCACGGCGCCCTTGGCCACCGGTGCTTCCAGACCCGCTTTGAGTTCAACCGAGGTCTGCACCTGCTGGCCTCGCGGCACCGTCAGCATCCACGGTGCGCCCAGCACGGCGGCCACCGTATCGGCCTTGCCGAAAGCCAGCTTGGCCTGGGCCACCACCGCATCGGGCTGGATCGGGGTATTTTTCTCAAAGCTGCTGTAGCCCCAGCCGAGCAGGGTACGCGAGTGATCGGCACGCGCCTGGGCGCTGTGGGTGTTGAGGATGACCGAGATCAGGCGCATGTCGTTGCGCTTGGCCGAGGTGACCAGGCAATAGCCCGCATCGGCGGTGTGGCCGGTCTTGAGGCCATCGACCGTGGGGTCGGTGTACAGCAAGGCGTTGCGGTTGCCTTGCTTGATGCCGTTGTAGGTGAACTCGCGCTCGGCGTAGATCGGGTAGTACTCGGCACCGTCGCGGATGATGGCGCGCGCCAGGGTGGCCAGGTCGCGCGCCGACGCCTTGTGCGCCGGGTCGGGCAAGCCGGTCGGGTTGACGAAGGTCGTGTTCTTCATGCCCAGGCGCTGGGCCTCAGCATTCATCAGCTTGGCAAAGCCGTCTTCGGAGCCGGCCATGTGCTCGGCAATCGCTTTGGAGGCGTCGTTGCCCGACTGGATGATGATGCCGCGCAGGATGTCGATGACCGTGGCCTGGCTGTTGAGCGGCAGGTACATGCACGACTCAGCGCTGGTGCCGCGGCACCAGGCGTTCTGGCTCACGCTGACCAGATCGGTCTGCTTGAGCTTGCCGGCGCGCAGCGCCTGCTCGACGATGTAGCTGGTCATCATCTTGGTCAGCGAGGCCGGTGGCAGTGGCTCGTCGGCGTTGGCGGCGGCCAGCACCTCACCGGAGTCGTAGTCCATCAGCAGCCAGGCCTTGGCCGGCAAGGCCGGTGGGTTGGCCGCCAGCGCGGTTTGGGCCTCCAGCGGGGGTAAGGCGTTGGCCGATGGCGCCGCCTTTTTCGGCGCGGCGGCGTTTTTCTTTGCCGCGGTTTTCTTCTGCGCCGCAGGCGGGGTGTGCGCAGGCTTGGCAGCCCAGGCGGCAGAAACAGGGGTGAGGCTGCCCGCGGCCAGAGCGAGCGCGAGGGTGAAAACGGAGAGAGCGGAGAGAGGCTGGTGTCGCATGGTGTTCATCGAATGAACACCGATTGTCGCGGATCAGCCCAAGGTTTCTCGAACCGAAGGGACGAAATTCTCCGCCGTCACCGCGCTTGCGAGCGCACCCAGCCCACGATGTCCTGCGCCGAGCGGAAGGCGCCGGCCTGGCGCGCCACTTCGCGGCCGTTCACAAACAGCGCCAGCGTCGGGATGCTGCGGATGTGGAAGCGGGCGGCCAGCGGCTGCTCGTCCTCGGTGTTGACCTTGGCCAGCCGCACATGGGGCTCCAGCAGGCCAGCGGCTTGTTCGAAAGCGGGCGCCATCATGCGGCACGGCCCGCACCAGGGCGCCCAGAAGTCCACCAGCACCGGCACCTGGCTGCAGCCGATGTGGCGCTCGAAACTGGCCGCGTCCAGCACCAGAGGGTGCCCGGCGAACAGGGGCTGGTGGCATTGGCCACAGTCCGGGGCGCTGGCCAGGTGTTCGGCGGCCACGCGGTTGGTGGTGTGGCAGTGGGGGCAGACGATGTGCAGCGGATCGGTCATGGCAAGGCTCTTTCTGAGGTCTTGCAGGCCAGATGAGGATAGCCCCCTGGGTATTCAAGACCTCAAAGCCACTTGGCCACGCCGGCCGCGATCATGCTCAGCAGCAGTGTGCTGGTGATGGGCAAGCGCCAGGCCCGCCCGAACAGGCGGAAATTCAGGTCGCCCGGCAGGCGGCCAAAGCCCAGCTTCTGCAGCCAGGGCTGCAGGCCGCTGAAGATGACCAAGGCGAGCAAGGTGACGAGGAACCAGCGGATCATGCGTTCACAGCCGGTGCGTGCGGTCGCCGTGCGCAAAGCCCTGGGCCGGCCAGTCGCAGGTGGCCAGGCCGATGACCTTGAACAGCTCGCCCATTTCGTGCTCGTTGACCAGGCGCGCGGCCTGGCTGCGCTCGGCCAGGCCCGTGTCCGCCATGCGCTGCGCCAGCCCCAGGTTGAGCAGGAAGCGGCCCTGGCTGGTGTAGCCCAGGACTTCCAGGCCCGCGTTTTGCGCGGCCACGGCGATGCCGGTGAAGTTCACGTGCGCGGTCACATCCTTGAGGCCGACTTGGTCCAAGGGCTTGTCGTCGGCCTCGTGCAGCCGGTGGCACATCACGGTGCCCATGTGGCGCTGCGGGTGGTAGTACTCGGCCTCGGGAAAACCGTAGTCGATCAGGAAGGCCGCGCCGCTTCGCCCGGCGCGCAGCCGATCGGCCAGGCTGGCGATGAAGGCTTCGGCCTGCGGGTGGATTTCGGTCAGGTAGTCGTGCTCGCCCTCGACCTCGAGGGGTGGCCGCAGGTCGGTGCGGCGGTCGGACCAGGCCAGTCCCTCGCCCTCGGCCACCACACCGCGCTCGTGCCAGACGCCGGCCTGGCGCACCAGCAGCTGCACCGGCATGGCGTCGAGCACCTCGTTGCCCACCACCACGCCCTCGATCGCCTCGGGCCAGGCGTCCAGCCAGCGCACTTTGTGGGCATGCGCGGCCAGGGTCTGGGCCTGGCGCGAGCGCAGCGTGCCCGAGAGGTCGATGATGGTGTAGCGCTGCACCGCATCGCCCAACGCACCGAGCAGCTGCAGGGCCAGCGCGCCGGTGCCGGCGCCGAACTCGAGCACTTCGCAGCTCCCGGTTCGGGCCAGAGCCTCGCCGACTTGCACAGCCAGGGTCTGGCCAAACAACGGCGAGAGGCCAGGGGCCGTCACGAAGTCGCTGCCCGAACTGGGCAGGGCGCCAAATTTCTGCAAGGCGTTGGTGTAGTAGCCCAAACCAGGCTCGTACAAAACCATGGCCATGAAGCGGTCGAACGGCAGCCAGCCCCCCTGGGCGGCGATGGCCTGGTGCAGGCGCGCCATGAGGGCGCTCGTTAAACTAGCGGGTTCCTTGCTCACCCGCCGATTGTCCCCCAATCGCCTGCCCCACCATGACCACCGCCCCGCGTTCCTTGCCCCCCCGCACCGTGCTGGTGACGGGCGCCGCGCGCCGCCTCGGCCGTGAAATCGCCTGGGCGCTGGCCGATCAGGGTTGGCAGGTGGCGGTGCACTGCCGCAGCTCGCGCGCAGACGCAGAAGCCACGGCCGAGGGCTGCCGGGCACGCTCGGGCCTGGACAGCGCGGTGTTCGAGGCCGACCTGGCCGACGAATCGGCGGTGCGGGCGCTGCTGCCGCAGGTGGTGGCGCGCTTTCGGCAAGTCGATGCAGTGGTCAACAACGCCTCGCTGTTCGAGCACGACACGGCGCACGACTTCGGCTACGCGCGCCTGGAGCAGCACCTGCGCAGCAACACGGCCGCGCCCATCGTGCTGGCCAGCGCCCTGCACGCCCACCTGACCCAACGCCAGGCCGAGCCCGCCAGCGGCGTGGTGATCAACCTGCTGGACCAAAAGCTCTGGAACCCGAACCCCGATTTTTTGAGCTACACCCTGTCCAAAGCCGCGCTCGAGGCGGCCAACACCTTGCTCGCGCAGGCGCTGGCGCCGCTGGTGCGGGTGGTGGGTGTGGCCCCGGGCCTGACGTTGACGAGCCACATGCTCAGCGACGAGAAGTTCCGTGCGCTGCACCAGCTCAGCCCCCTGGGCCGCTCGTCCACGCCCGAAGACGTGGCCGCCACCGTGGTGTTCGCGCTGGGCAACCGCTCGATCACCGGCACCACACTGCTGGTCGATGGTGGGCAACACCTGCGGCGCTTTGACCGTGACTTTTCCCTGATGTGAGGCGCCATGCTCAACCGCGGCCTGCAAACCCTCTCGCTCACCGGTCTGCGCTTTGACGCGAACCTGGGCATCCTCGAACACGAAAAAACCGCACCCCAGCCGATCCAGGTGGACGCTGAACTGAACATGGGCACGCAACCGCTGCTGCCGAGCGACGACGACATCACCTCTGTGCTGGACTACCGCAAGGTGCGCAAAATCATCATCGAGGAATGCACTGCCGAGCACGTGAACCTGCTCGAGACCCTGATCGGCAAGCTCGCCAACCGCCTGATGCAGCTGCCCGGCGTGCTGGGCGTGCGCGTGAAGATCGCCAAACTCGAAATTTTTGAAGACTGCGAAGTCGCCATCCGCATGGAGACCGGCCAGTGGTGAACACCATGAACACTGCCCTTGAGAAAACCTGGGTCGAGCCCGAAGACGCGGCCGCCCAAAAAAAGATCGAGCGCGAAACCCACAAGCTCGAAAAGCGCCTGTGCCGCCAGGTCGGCCAGGCCATCAGCGACTTCAACATGATCGAGGCCGGCGACCGCATCATGGTCTGCATGTCGGGGGGCAAGGACAGCTACGGCATGCTGGACATCCTGATGAAGATGCAGGCCCGCGCGCCGGTGGACTTCACGCTGGTGGCGGTCAACCTCGACCAAAAGCAGCCCGGCTTTCCAGCCGAGGTGCTGCCCAATTACCTGAAGAAGCTGGGCATCGAGTTCCACATCGAGACGCAGGACACGTACTCGATCGTCAAGGACAAGATCCCCGAGGGCAAAACCATGTGCAGCCTGTGCTCGCGCCTGCGCCGCGGCATCCTGTACCGCGTGGCGCGCGAACTCCGATGCAACAAACTCGCGCTGGGCCACCACCGCGACGACATGCTGCAAACTTTCTTTTTGAACATGTTTTTTGGCGGCAAGCTCAAGGGCATGCCGCCCAAGCTGGTGAGCGACAACGGCGAGTTCATGGTGATCCGCCCGCTGGCCTATGTGGCCGAGACCGACCTGCAGCGTTGGGCCACGCACCGACAGTTCCCCATCATCCCCTGCACCCTGTGCGGCAGCCAGGAAAATCTGCAACGCCAGGTGGTGGGCAACATGCTGCGCGAGTGGCAGAAGAAGCACCCGGGCCGCATCGAGAACATGTTTGCCGCCCTGCAGAACGTGGTGCCCTCGCACCTGATGGACGCCAAGCTGCACGATTTCAAACACCTGCAAATCACCGGAATTGCCGACGAGGCTGGCGACAAAGCTTTCGATGAGGAAGAATTCACCGAGCCCGGATTGCCGGGCATCCAGGTGATCGCGATGAACGCGGGAGGGTGAAGCCATGAAACGTGGGTTGACGCTGTGCGCTGTGGTCTGTGCGGCCTTGCTGGCGGGCTGTGCCAGCACGCGTGTGGTCGACAGCCAGGTGCTGGCCATTGCCAATGTGCCGCCCGGCATGCAGTTGCAAGGGGCCACTTACCGCTTTGAACGCCTGCCCTCGCAAGCGGCCAACCCCGAAGCCGGTCTGGCCGAGCAGCAGGCCGAGCAGGCGCTGGCCGCCGTGGGCCTGGTGCGCAATGACGCGGCGGCGCGCTTGAGCGTACAGGTGGGCTTCTTGGGCACCGAATACCTGAGCGATCCTTGGGGCCGGCCTTATGGCTGGAGCCCTTATGGCAGCGTGATGATCGGCCAGGGTGCGCCCTGGGGTTCGGGCATCGGTGTGGGCATGAGCATGCGCATGCCGCCCTCGCCGCAGTACCACCGCGAGGTCAGCCTGGTGCTGCGTGACCTGAGCTCGGGCCAGGTGGTGTACGAAACACGCGCTGCACACGATGGGCCCTGGAGCGACAGCGCACGCATCTTTGCCACGCTGTTCCAGGCGGCTTTGGCCAACTTCCCGACGCCGCCAGCCGGCATGCAGCGCGTCCACATCCCCATCCCGCGCTGACTGTGCAAGCCACCCGCATCCTGGCCATCCGCCACGGCGAAACCGCCTGGAACGTCGACACCCGCATCCAGGGCCACCTGGACATCCCGCTGAACGACACCGGCTTGCAGCAGGCGCGCTGGCTGGCCCAGGCGCTGGCCGAGCGCGATGCGGTGCATGCCATCTACGCGAGCGACCTGGCACGCGCACAGGTGACCGCGCTCACCATCGGCCAGGCCATGGGTTTGCCCGTGAACACCCACCCAGGCCTGCGCGAGCGCGCCTTTGGCGACTTCCAGGGCCGCACCTTTGCCGAAATCGAGGTCGAATTGCCCGAGGCCGCCCACCATTGGCGCAAGCGCACGCCCGACTGGACCCCGCCGGGCGCGGGTGAATCGCTGCTGACGTTGCGCGAGCGCGTGCTGCGCACCGTGGACGAACTGGCGGCGCGCCACCTGGGCGAGCAGATCGTGCTGGTGGCGCACGGCGGCGTGATGGACGTGCTGTACCGCGCGGCCACGCGGCTGGAGCTGCAGGCGCCGCGCACCTGGCAGCTGCCCAACACCGCGGTCAACCGCCTGCTCTGGACGCCCGATGGCCTGAGCCTGGTCGGCTGGGCCGACACCACGCACCTGGACAACGCCTCGCGCGATGAGACCAGCACCTGATCAGGTGCTGGGGTGGCCCGGATCAAAGTCTTAGTCATGGCCCGGCGCCAGGTCTTCTTCATGGCCCGGCTCCAGGTCTTTGTCATTCCCCGGCTTGAACGGGGAATCCATGGATCGTCGGGTCTGGCCCGACGATGACATGCCAAGCTGCAAGCTCATTCGTTGAACAAGCCACCGGCGGTTTTGGGCGGTGTGACCCCCAAGTGCCGGAAGGCCGCCAGCGTGGCGATGCGCCCGCGCGGCGTGCGCTGCAGATAGCCCTGCTGGATCAGATAGGGCTCGATCACGTCTTCGATCGTGTCGCGCTCCTCGCCGATGCTGGCGGCGATGTTGTCCAGGCCGACCGGGCCACCGTCAAAACGGTGGATCACGGCCTCGAGCAGCTTGCGGTCCATCAGGTCAAAACCCTCGGGGTCCACGTCCAGCATGGCCAGCGCCGCCTTGGCCATGGCCTGGGTGATGCGGCCATCGCCCTTGACCTCGGCATAGTCGCGCACGCGGCGCAACAGGCGGTTGGCGATGCGCGGCGTGCCGCGCGAGCGGCGCGCGATCTCGAACGACCCTTCGGCGTCGATCGGCGCCTTGAGCAGGCCACTGCTGCGCGTGACGATGCGCGTGAGTTCTTCGGGGGAATAAAACTCCAGGCGCGAGACGATGCCGAAGCGGTCGCGCAGCGGGTTGGTCAGCATGCCGGCGCGCGTGGTCGCGCCCACCAGGGTGAAGGGCTGCAAATCGAGCTTGATGGAGCGCGCCGCCGGGCCCTCGCCGATCATGATGTCGATCTGGTAGTCCTCGAGCGCGGGGTACAGAATCTCCTCGACCACCGGCGAGAGGCGGTGGATCTCGTCGATGAAGAGGACATCGTTGCGCTCCAGATTGGTCAGCAAGGCGGCCAGGTCCTTGGGTTTTTCGAGCACAGGGCCGCTGGTCTGGCGCAGGTTGACGCCCAGCTCGGCGGCGATGATGTGGCTCAGTGTGGTCTTGCCCAGGCCCGGCGGGCCGAACAGCAAGACGTGGTCCAGCGGTTCCTCGCGCTTTCGGGCCGCGCCGATGAAAATCTCCAGCTGCTCGCGCACCTTGGCCTGGCCCACATACTCGTCGAGTTGCTTGGGGCGCAGCGCACGCTCGATCGCCTCTTCGCTGTTGGAGACGGGCGCGGCCGACACCACCCGTGGGGTGGGTGGCAAGGCGAAATCGTCGGTCTTGATGCTCATGGCGAGATTCTCTTACTTGGCCAGCGCCTTGAGCGCGAGCTTGATGCCCTCGCTCACGCCCACGCCCTGCGGCAGGCCCTTGAGCGCGGCAGCGGCTTCCTTGTCGCTGTAGCCCAAGGCCACCAGCGCCTGCTGGATATCGCCCTGCGCATCGCCCACAGCAGCAACTGGCGCACCGATGTCGGCGCCCAGCTGGCCTTTGAGCTCCAGCAGCAAGCGCTCGGCGGTCTTTTTGCCGATGCCCGGCACCTTGACCAGGCGGCCGGCTTCCTGGCTGGTCACGGCCTGCCCCAGCTCGGCCACGCTCATGCCCGAGAGCACGGACAGCGCGGTGCGTGGGCCCACGCCCGAGATCTTGATGAGCTGGCGAAAGGCCTCGCGCTCGGCCGCGCTGCCAAAGCCGTAGAGGATTTGCGCGTCCTCACGCACCACAAAGTGCGTGAGCAGACTGACCTTTTCACCGCTGGCGGGCAAGTTGTAGAAGGTGCTCATCGGCACATTGACCTCGTAGCCCACGCCCTGGCAGTCGACGATGACCTCGGGGGGGGTTTTGTCACTGAGGATGCCGGTGAGTTTGCCGATCATGAGGGGGCTGCCTTCGTTGCGCTGTCTTGAGGGAAAATCGGAAGTTCACGGCACGCCATGGCGCGCCACCACAGGATTATCGACTTGATCGTTCGCCACACCTTCACCCCGCACAACAACACCCGCCTGTCGCACCTGTGCGGCCCGATGGACGCGCACCTGCGCAGCATCGAGGCGGGGCTCCAGGTCAGCATCGCACACCGCCACGAGCAGTTCAAGGTCGACGGCCCCAAGGCCCAGGCCCAGCAAGCCATGGAGTTGCTGCAGGCGCTGTACGAGATGGCCGAGCGCCCGATCGGGGCCGACACCGTGCAGCTCATGATGGCCGGCGACGGCGAAGACGGCGCCGAGCAACCGCCGCTGCAAACCCGTCGCGCCGACCTCAAGGCCCGCACCCCCACCCAGGCCGCTTACCTCGACAACATCGCCAGCCACGACATCACCTTCGGCATCGGCCCGGCCGGCACCGGCAAGACCTACCTGGCGGTGGCCTGCGCGGTGGACGCGCTGGAGCGCTCGGCGGTGCAGCGCATCGTGCTCACGCGCCCGGCCGTTGAAGCCGGAGAGCGCCTGGGTTTTCTGCCCGGCGACCTGTCGCAAAAAGTTGATCCCTACCTGCGCCCGCTCTACGACGCGCTGTACGACCTGATGGGCTTTGACCGTGTGCAAAAGGCCTTCGAGCGCAACGCACTGGAAATCGCGCCGCTGGCCTTCATGCGCGGGCGAACGCTCAACAACGCCTTCGTGATCCTCGACGAGGCGCAAAACACCACGCCCGAGCAAATGAAGATGTTCCTCACGCGCATCGGTTTCGGCGCCAAGGCGGTGATCACGGGCGATGTGAGCCAGATCGACCTGCCCAAGGGTCAGCTCTCGGGCCTGATCGACGCAGAGCGTGTGCTCAAGCGCGTCAAGGGCATCGCCTTCACCCGCTTCACCAGCGCCGATGTGGTGCGCCACCCCTTGGTGGC
>JBDLTR010000078.1:0-3125 GCA_039805705.1 Pseudomonadota bacterium | reverse complement strand
ACACTGTTCCGTACACTCTTTCCCTACACGACGCTCTTCCGATCTCTGGTGGACAACGCGCTGGATGCGGGGGCCCAGAGCATCACGCTGCGCCTCTTGGGGGGCGGCACACGCCTGATCGCGGTGGAAGACGACGGCGGCGGCATCGCCCCTGACGAGCTGGCCACTGCCCTCAAACGCCACGCCACCAGCAAGATCGGTAATCTGGACGAGCTGGAATCGGTCATGACCATGGGCTTTCGCGGCGAAGCGCTGGCGGCCATCAACTCGGTCTCCGAACTGACCCTGCTTTCGCGCATGGATGGCCAGGCCAGTGCCTTTGCGCTCGATGGCCGCACGGGCGAAGTGCGCCCTGCACCGCGCGCGGTGGGCACCACGGTCGAGGTCAAGGAGTTGTTTTTCTCGACCCCGGCGCGCCGCAAATTCCTCAAGAGCGAGAGCACCGAACTGGCCCACTGCATCGAGGCCGTGCGCCGGCATGCGCTGGCGCGCCCCGATGTGGGCTTTGCGATCTGGCACGAAGGCAAGCTGGTCGAGCAGTGGCGTGTGCACCCGGGCGCGGCGGGCCTGGAACAGCGCCTGGCCGATGTGCTGGGCAACGAGTTCGTGGCGCAGTCGGTGGCGGTGGATCTCCAGATCGGCCCCCTGCACGTCATCGGTCGTGCGGGGACGCCCGAGGCGGCGCGCTCGCGCCCGGACCACCAGTTCGCCTACGTCAATGGCCGCTTTGTGCGTGACAAGGTGGTCATGCACGGCGCGCGCAGCGCCTATGAAGACGTGCTGCATGGCCAAAAGCAGCCGGCTTACGCTCTGTTCATCCAGATCGACCCGACCCTGGTCGATGTGAACGTGCACCCCACCAAGATCGAGGTGCGTTTTCGCGACAGCCGTGCGGTGCACCAGGCGGTGCGCCACGCGATCGAGCAAGCCTTGGCAGCGCCGCGCTCGCAAGCGCTGGCGCCAGCCCCGACCGACACCCTGACGCTGCAGGCCAGCCGCAGCGCACCCGCCTTGCCCGAATCGGCCCACTGGCGCCAGGGCAGCATGGCCCTGGAAACGCGCACCGAAGCGCCCCGTTTTGAGCGCCCACGCGTCGACGCCGAACGCGCCATGGCCGACCTCAAAGCGCTGTGGACGCCCCAAACCATGCCCGCACCAGCGGCGCAAGAACGTGCGCCCGAATGGGCCGCGCCTGCAGCGCCAACGCCTGCCCCGCAAACCGCCGCCCAGGCCGAGACCCACTGGCCTTTGGGCCGCGCCATCGCCCAACTGCATGGCGTTTACATCCTGGCCGAGAACACGCAGGGTCTGGTGCTGGTCGACATGCACGCCGCGCACGAGCGCATCGTCTACGAAAAGCTCAAGCAACAGCTGGGCGACACCAGCGGTCGCATCGCCAGCCAGCCGCTGTTGATCCCGGCCACCTTCGCCGCCACCCCGACCGAAGTGGCCACCGCCGAGAGCGCGGTCGAGGCGCTCACACAGCTTGGCCTGGAAATCTCGCCACTGTCGGCCAAGACCCTGGCGGTGCGCGCGGTGCCGACCCACCTGGCGCAAGGCGATGCGGTCGAGCTCGCACGCAGCGTGCTGACCGAGCTGGCCCAGCACGAGGCCAGCACCGTGGTGCAGCGCGCGCACCACGAGATCCTGGCCACCATGGCCTGCCACAGCGCGGTGCGCGCCAACCGGCAGCTCACGCTGACCGAAATGAACGCGCTGCTGCGCCAGATGGAAGCGACCGAACGCTCGGACCAGTGCAACCACGGTCGCCCGACCTGGCGCCAGCTGTCGATGCGCGAGCTCGACGCGCTGTTCCTGCGGGGCCGTTGATGCAGCCCTCGGCCATGCCGCGCCCACTCATCGTGCTCTTGCTCGCCCTGCTGCTGGGCCTGCAGGCGGTGACCACCGACCTGTATTTGCCAGCCCTGCCCGCCATCCGCGACAGCCTGGCGGCGAGCATGGGCCAGATCCAGCTCACGCTGACCGCGCTGTTGCTGGCTTTCGGCCTCTCGCAGCTGGTCTGGGGACCACTGTCCGACCGCTTTGGGCGCCGACCCATCCTGCTGGTGGGCATGAGCGCCTATGTGCTGGCCTCGATCGGCTGCGTGCTGGCCCCCAGCGTCGAAGCGCTGATCGCCACGCGCGCCGTGCAAGGCGCCGCCATGGGCGCAGCGGTGATGGCCGCACGCGCCATCGTGCGCGATTTGTTCCAGCCGCATGAAGGCGCGCAGGTCATGTCGCAGGCCTTGTCGGGGCTGGGCGTGATCGCCTGCGCCAGCGCGCCCGTGGGTGGCCTGCTCAGTGACTGGCTGGGCTGGCGCATGGCGCTGCTGTCGGTGACGCTGTTCGGGCTGCTCACCCTGGGTCTGCTGTTTTCGCGCTTCGAGGAAACCCTGGCCAACCCGCGCCTCGACGCGCTGCACTGGCGCGAGCTCTGGCGCGCCAATCGGCAGATCATTCAAAACCCGGTGTTTCTCACCTGGTGCACCTTGTGCTCGGCCTCCTTCCTGGGTTTGTTTGCCTTCCTGGCCACCTCGTCCTTTGTGTTCACCCGCGAGCTGGGCTACAGCAAAACCGCCTACGGCTTCTTCATGTTCAGCATGTCCTTCGCCTACTTTGTCGGCACCTTCTGGGGCCGCTGGATGCTCAGGCGCACCAGCATGCACCGCACCGTGGCGGTGGCCGCCGCGCTCACGCTCAGCGGCGGCGCACTGCTGGCCTTGCTGGCGCACTGGGGGGCACACCACAGCTGGTATGGCGCCTGGGCCGTGATGGGGCCGTTTTACCTCTTCATGTTCGGCCACGGCGTGCACCAACCTTGTGGCCAGAGCGCTGCGGTGGCGCCCTTCCCGCACCAGGCCGGCACGGCCTCGGCGCTCAACGGTTTTTTGATGATGCTGGGGGCCTTCTTCACCGGTCACTGGCTCAGCCAGCAGATGGACGAGCCGCTCCTGGCCCTGGCACACGGTGTGCTGCTGTGGAGCGTGGTGATCGCGGCCGTGGCCTGGACGGCAGTGCAGCGCCATGGCCGCCCGGTGCAAATCAAGGCGGCATGAGCACCGGGCCGGTCGATGCCATTGCCCTGGTCGGCCCCACCGCCAGCGGCAAGACCGCGGGCGCGCTGG
>JBDLTR010000077.1:0-4699 GCA_039805705.1 Pseudomonadota bacterium | reverse complement strand
CGGTGAATGCCTCGGGCGTCGGTTCGCCCTGCACCGGGGCCGAGAACCACGCTGACGAGTAGTTCATGCTGGGGTCCAGCCACAGGCGGTAGAACGCGTTGCCCAGGTCGTAATGCGCGTGGATGTTTTTGCGGCTGTTGGCCTTGGTGTTGCGGTGCAGCAGGTGGCGCAGGCGGTAGACCAGGCGGCCAGCCCAGGAACCGTGGATCACCTCGTCGAGCGCCTGGCGGTTGGCCAGCAGCAAGCGCAGCAAGGTGGCCAGCTGCGGCGTGCTCCAGTCGCCCGCGATGTAACTTTCGGCAAAGCCGATGTCGCCCGATTTGAGGCAGGCGCCAAACACCTTCCAGTTGTGCAGGTGGATGCTGGCGTGCGGGCCTTGGCCGTCGCCCACGGTCTGCACGCTGCCATCGGGCAGTTGCAAAGTCAGGGCACCGTGGCGCAGCTGTTGCAGCAGGCGAAACACGGTGCGGGCGGCGGCTGGCGTGCGCTCGGGCAATTGCAGCGCAGGGCGGGCGGTGGCGGACAGGCTGTTCATGCGGAGTTTTCCTGGGCTAGCGGGTGACAAATTGGTCGGGGGCCTGGGGCTTGCGGAAAAAGCCCACGCGCTTGCGCCACAGCTGCAGCGCTTGCCAGTGGATGCGGGCGATGACCATCAGGGTCATGGCCGGGTAGTGCCACAGCGCGTGGCGCAGCCGCGCGGGCGTGATCGGCTCGAGCGTGCCGCTGACGCTGGTGGCCAAGAGCGGCCCCTGCGCGTCGTCATGGTCCACACGCACCACCGTGCGCGCCTGGTCGCCGTGCTGGGTGCGCATGAAGCGAAAGCGGTACTGCCCTTCGACGCGGCAAAACGGCGAGACGTGAAAACACTTGTGCGTTTGCAGCTCGGCGCCATAGCGCGGTGCGTCGAGCAGGTAGCAGTGGCGTTCGCCAAAGGTGTTGTTGACCTCGGCCACGATGGCGCGCAACCGGCCATCGGCGCGGTGGCAATACCAAAAGCTCACCGGTTTGAAGGTGTAGCCCAGCATGCGCGGGTAGGTGTGCAGCCAGACCTCGCCGTCGGCGTCGTCCACACCCTCGCGGCGCAAAAGCTCGGTCAGCCAGGCCAGCGCGCCGCCTTGCTCGGGGCCACGGCCATCGCCGTGGTCGCGGTCAAAAAAAGCGATGGCCCCGCGCCGGTTGACCGCCAGGCCGCCCATGGCCTGCGCATCGCTGAGGTGCCGCATCGGCAGCATCAGGAAAAAGGTGTCGTACACAAAGGCGTGCCGCTGTGGGCGCAGCCGCGTGTGGCGCACCTGGCCAAAGCCGATCTGGGCCTGCGGCGTGGGGCTCATGCGGCGGCCTTGCGCGCAGCAGCGGTACGCTGCAGCCAATCCTGGACCACCGCCAGGCCGGATTTGAGCCCGTCTTCGTGGAAGCCGTAGCCGGTCCAGGCACCGCAGAACCAGGTGTGCTGTTGGCCTTGCAGCTCGGGCACACGCTGCTGGGCGCGGATGGCGGCCAGGTCGAACACCGGGTGGCTGTAGTCGAATTCGGCCAGCACCTTGTGGCGGGCGATGGGCCGCACCGGGTTGAGCGATTCGACGATGGGCTGCTCAAAGGGCAAGGGCTGCAAGCGGTTGAGCAGGTAGTGCAGGCAGACGCGGCTGGACTCTTGCTGGTCTTGCTCGGCGCGTTCGTAATTCCAGGCGGCCCAGGCGGCGCGCCGCTCGGGCAGCACCGAGGTGTCGGTGTGCAGCACCGCCCGGTTGGGCTGGTAGCGGATGGCGCCCAGCACTTCGGCCTCGGCCGCGCTGGGCTGGCGCAAGAGGGCGAGCGCCTGGTCCGAGTGGGTGGCCAGCACCACCTGGTCAAAGCGCTCGCTGCCGCGCTCGGTGTGCAGGGTGACACCCGCGGCGTCGCGGTCGATCTGCCGCACCGGCGTATTCAGGCGCGCATCGGGCAGCCCGGCGATGATGTTGTCGACGTAGTGCCGTGCGCCGCCAACCACGGTGTACCACTGCGGGCGCTGGCTGACCTGCAGCAGGCCGTGGTTGTGGCAAAAGCGGATCATGGTGGCCACCGGGAACTGCAGCATCTGGTCGGTCGGGCAGCTCCAGATGCAGCCGAGCATCGGCAGGAAATACCAGTCGCGAAAGGCGGGGCCAAAAGCGTGCCGGTCCAGAAAAGCCTGCAAGGGCTCGGCCAGCTCGGCCTCCTGGCCTTCTTGCGCCAGCCGGGTGCACAGCCGGTTGAAACGCAACAGGTCGCTGAGCATGCCCCAAAAACGGGGGCTGACCAGGTTGCGTTTTTGCGCGAAGACCGTGGCCAGGTTGCTGCCGCTCCACTCCAGCGCGTGGCCCGCGCGGGCGGCGGGCACCTGGACGGAGAACGACATGTCCGAGGGCGCCGTCTCCACCTGCAGCTCGGCCAGCAGGGCGATCAGCTGGGGGTAGGTGCGCTCGTTGTAAACCAGAAAACCGGTGTCCACGCCCCAGGTGGTGGGGCCTTGCGGGGTGGGCAGGGTGATGTCCACCGTGTGGGTGTGGCCGCCGAAGTAGCTGCCCGCCTCGAACAAGGTGACGTGGGCGTGCTCGCGCAGCCGGTGGGCGGCCGCCAAGCCGGAAATGCCCGATCCCACAATCGCAACTTTCATGCGGTTTCCTAATTTTGTCCTAGACAAATTCATTGTATGCGCTTATCGTTCAACCATTCAAGGCTGGGGAAATCACCAGCTTAATGCTTAGAAATGACAAAAGATACCCCCAGATGAGCCCTGAGCCCACTCCAGCAACCGGCGATTTGTCCATGGCAGCGTCCACCCGCTCGATCGCCGAAGTCGAGCGGGAGACCGGTCTGGGCAAAGACACTTTGCGCGTCTGGGAGCGGCGCTACGGCTTTCCGGTGCCGCAACGCGACCGCCTGGGCGAGCGGGCCTACCCCGAAGACCAGCTGCAGCGGCTGCGCCTGATCAAGCGTTTGCTCGACGCCGGACACCGGCCCGGCAAGGTGGTGCCCTTGGATTTGCCGCAGCTGCAGGCCATGCTCAACGGCGACACCGTGGTCAGCGGCCCCAAGGCGCGTGCACTGGCGGCCGCCGAAACCCTGCCCGAGCTGCCCGATGCGCAGGCCTGGGTGCAATGGCTGGCCACCGACCGCAACGACCTGATCCGGCAGGCGCTGCAACAACAGATCCTGCGCCAGGGCCTGGGCACCGTGGTCGACCAGCTGGTGGCGCCTTTGTGCGTGCTGGTGGGCCAGGCCTGGATGCGCGGAGACATCTCGGTGTACCAGGAGCACCTGTTCACCGAGACCTTGCAATCGGTGCTGCGCGAGGCGATCGCCTCGGTCGATGCCAGCGGCCAGGCCTTGCAGCAGGCACCGCGGGTCTTGCTCACCACCACGCCCAACGAGCAGCACGGCCTGGGCTTGCTGATGGCCGAGTGCCACTTCGCCCTGGAGTCCTGTGCGCGTTTTGTGCTGGGCACGTCCACACCGATCGCCGACATCGTGCAGGCGGTGCGCCAGCTCCAAATCGATGTGCTGGCCTTGAGCTTCAGCGCCTACGCCGCCCGGCGTGACGTGCTCGACAGCCTGCAGCAGCTGAGCGATCAGCTGGCGCCCGGCTGCGACATCTGGGTGGGTGGCGCGGCCGCGGCGGCGCACAGCAAGGCCTTGCCAGCGGGCGTGCGCCTGATGCGCCAACCCGGCGATGTCTCCGTGCAGGTGCAGGCCTGGCGCCGGCAGCACACGGCCTGAGCGAATGCAGTTACAATATCGATCGCTGAAGGCATTTGCTTACCTCTGCCTCAGCAAGGTCTGATCAGGGCAGCGGTACCCCAACACCGCACACCTCCACCGCGTCCCATACCCACAGGCGCACTTGGTGGTCACACTTTTCCAGCTGGCAAGCCTCACTCTGCATGGTCCCGTGACCGATGCTTTTGCCCATGACCGGTGTCTTTCGCTGGCATGAACCAGGGCCCCGTACCGCCCTCGACTGTTTTGTTTTTTTGATGTCATCCCATTGCACCTTGCCATTCACTGCTGGCAAATTTCTTTTCACACCGCTGACGCGCTGTGTCAGGAACGGCCGTTTCACGGCCACCCTCTCGATCCGTCGCGGTCAGGGCTCCCAAACCCACGACCGCATCTACACCTTTCCCCCCGAATTCGCCAGCCGCGACAGCGCACTGGCCTATGCCGCCCAACAAGGGCGCGACTGGCTCGCCAACCCCTTGGCGTTCGCCTGAAGTCCCCATCCTCTGAAAAGGAAGCCCCATGGCCAAAGAAGAACTCATTGAAATGCAAGGCAAGGTGGACGAAGTGCTGCCCGACTTGCGTTACCGCGTCACCCTTGAAAACGGTCACCAGCTGGTGGCCTACACCGGCGGCAAGATGCGCAAGCACAGCATCCGCATCCTGGCCGGTGACAAGGTCACTTTGGAGATGTCGCCCTATGACCTCTCCAAGGGCCGCATCACCTTCCGCCACATTGAAAACCGCATGCCCCGCGTGGGGGCACCGGCGTTCAAGCGCAAGCACTGAGCGGGCGCACCACCCCCTGTTTTTAACCCGCGCCAAACCTTTGGGCGGCGCTTTTTTGAAAGGCTCACCATGAGCAACAAACTGTATGTCGGCAACCTCTCTTACGCGGTGCGCGACGACGATCTGCAACAGCATTTCTCGGCTTTTGGCCAAGTGCAATCGGCCAAGGTCATGA
>JBDLTR010000076.1:0-2953 GCA_039805705.1 Pseudomonadota bacterium | reverse complement strand
GCAGGTCCTGCACCTGCACGCCGCTGCGCGCGGCCAGGTCCTGCACCTGGTCTTCGCCCACCTTGCCGACGTTGAAGTACTGCGCCTCGGGGTGGGCGATGTAGAAACCGCTGACGCTGGCCGCTGGTGTCATGGCCAGGCTCTCGGTCAGGCCCATGCCGATCTCCTCGCACTGCAGCACCTTGAACAGCGCGCGCTTGGCGCTGTGGTCGGGGCAAGCCGGGTAGCCGGGCGCGGGGCGTATGCCTTGGTACTTCTCGGCGATCAGATCGTCGTTGCTGAGGGACTCGCCCGCGGCATAGCCCCAGAGGTCGGTGCGCACGCGCTGGTGCAGGCACTCGGCAAAGGCCTCGGCCAAGCGGTCGGCCAGGGCCTTGAGCATGATGGCGTTGTAGTCGTCGTGCGCAGCCTCAAACGCTTCGGCCCGCTTGTCAGCGCCGATGCCGGCCGTCACCGCGAACATGCCGGCGTAGTCCTGCACGCCCTGCGGCCCCACAAAGTCGGCCAGGCAGCGGCTGGGGCGGGTGATGCCGTCGATGGTCTGCTTCTCTGTCTGCTGGCGCAGGCCGTGCCAGGTCATGGCTTTTTGTTGCCGCGCTTCGTCGGTGTAAAAAGCGATGTCGTCGCCCTGCGCATTGGCCGGGAACAGGCCCACCACCGCATTGGCCGTGAGCCAGCGGCCGTCGATGATTTTTTGCAGCATGGTCTGCGCGTCGGCAAACACCTTGCGCGCCTGTTCGCCCACCACCTCGTCTTGCAAGATGGCGGGGTAGGGGCCGGCGAGGTCCCAGGTCTGGAAGAAGGGCCCCCAGTCGATGTATTTCGCGAGTTCAGCGAGGTCGAAGTTCTTGAACACGCGCCGGCCGATGAACTTGGGCGCCGTCGGCTGGTACCGGGTCCAGTCGATCGGCGTGGCGTTGGCGCGCGCCTGGGCCAGCGGCCACAGCGGCGTTTGCTTTTTGCCCGCGTGCAGCTGGCGCACCTTGTCGTAGTCGGCCCGCAGCTCGCTCAGGTAGGCTTCGCGGCCATCGCCGAGCAGGCCCTGGGCCACGCCCACGCTGCGCGACGCGTCGGGCACATAGACCACCGGGCCGCTGTAGTTCGGCGCGATCTTGACGGCGGTGTGCACGCGGCTGCAGGTGGCACCGCCGATCAGCAGCGGCATCTGGCGCTCGCGGAAGTACGGGTCTTTCTCCATCTCGGCCGCAACGTACTGCATCTCTTCGAGGCTGGGCGTGATCAGGCCCGACAAGCCAATGATGTCGGCGTTTTCTGCCTTGGCCTTGGCCAGGATCTCGTGGCAGGGCACCATCACGCCCATGTTGACCACGTCGAAGTTGTTGCACTGCAGGACCACGGTGACGATGTTCTTGCCGATGTCGTGCACATCGCCCTTGACGGTGGCGATGACGATCTTGCCCTTGCTCTTGACATCGCCGCCGGCCGCTTCAAGCTGGCGCTTTTCTTCCTCGATGTAGGGCACCAGGTGGGCCACCGCCTGCTTCATCACGCGCGCGCTCTTGACCACCTGGGGCAGGAACATCTTGCCCTGGCCGAACAAGTCGCCGACCACGTTCATGCCGTCCATCAGCGGGCCTTCGATCACGTGCAGCGGGCGACCACCCTGGGCCAGCACCTCGCGGTAGGCGGTTTCGGTGTCTTCGGTGATGAAGTCGGTGATGCCATGCACCAGCGCGTGCGAGAGGCGCTCGCGCACCGTGCCCTGGCGCCACTCGAGTTTTTTGCTGTCGTCCTTGGCCGCGCCCTTGGCACTCTCGGCGATCTCGATCAGGCGCTCGCCCGCATCGGGGCGGCGGTTGAGCACCACATCCTCGACGCGCTCGCGCAGCTGGGGCTCGAGCTCGTCGTAGACGCCGACCATGCCGGCATTCACGATGCCCATGTCCATGCCCGCCTGGATGGCGTGGTACAGAAACACGGTGTGGATGGCCTCGCGCACCGGGTCGTTGCCGCGGAAGCTGAAACTGACGTTGGACACGCCACCCGAGACTTTGGCGCCCGGCAAGTTCTGTTTGATCCAGCGCGTGGCTTCGATGAAATCGACCGCGTAGTTGTCGTGCTCCTCGATGCCGGTGGCGATCGCGAAGATGTTGGGATCGAAAACAATGTCCTCGGGCGGGAAATCGACCTCGTCGACCAGGATGCGGTAAGCGCGCTCACAGATCTCGATCTTGCGCGCGTAAGTGTCGGCCTGGCCTTTCTCGTCAAAGGCCATGACGACGGCGGCCGCGCCGTAGCGCTTGATCAGACGGGCCTGGCGCTTGAATTCCTCAACGCCCTCTTTCATGCTGATCGAGTTGACGATGCCTTTGCCCTGGATGCAGCGCAGACCCGCTTCGATGACCGACCACTTGGACGAGTCGATCATGATCGGCACGCGCGCGATGTCGGGCTCGGACGCGATCAGCTGCAAAAAGCGCACCATCGCGGCCTGGCTGTCGAGCATGGCCTCGTCCATGTTGATGTCGATCACCTGCGCGCCGTTCTCGACCTGCTGGCGCGCCACGGCCAGGGCTTCTTCGTATTGGCCGTTGAGCACCATGCGCGCAAAGGCCTTGGAGCCGGTGACGTTGGTGCGCTCGCCCACGTTGATGAACAGGCTGCCCTGACCGATGGAGACGGGCTCCAGGCCAGACAGTTTCATGGGGGGAACAGAGACGGCAACGGACACGGAACTCACCTTTGGGGCACAGGTGAGCGTCGTTGGCACAAGACATGCCCCAAGCCTGACCCGCGGGCCAGTGTGGCGGCGGGCTGCAACGCTCCTTGGGGAAGGCCTGTATTTTAGCGGGTCGCCTGGCCCCGGCCAGCGCGTACCTTCGCCTCAGCCGCAAGCGCCCACAAAGCCACACTGGGTGCAGTACTCGCAACCGTCTTTTTTGATGACGGCGTGGGCACCGCAATCGGGGCACTTCTTGCCGGCCATCACCGC
>JBDLTR010000075.1:0-7064 GCA_039805705.1 Pseudomonadota bacterium | reverse complement strand
GAACGTGGCCGAGCGCCTGGTCAAGCGCTTTGGCGCGGCGATCGGCGAGGCCTCGGTCAAGGCCTTGCGCGCCACAGGCCCGCTGCGCTGAAGCCCCTCAGGCGCCCAGCGCGAACACCGCTGGGGTTTGCGCGTCGGGCCCCGTGGGGGTTTTGCGCCAAGCCGACACGCTGCGGCTTTGCACCCTGGCGCTGGCCAGGGTGAGCCCGCTGGCAATCGCCAGCCGCGTGTGGGGCTGCAGGCATTGCAGCGCGGCGCTGAGCATGGCGGGGTTGCGGTAAGGCGTTTCGATCCAGAGCTGGGTTTGGCCGGTTTTGAGGGCCAGTTGCTCGAGCTGCTTGAGGCGCGCCACCCGCTCGGCCGCGTCCTGCGGCAGGTAGCCCACAAACGCGAAGTTCTGGCCGTTGAGGCCACTGGCCGCGAGCGCCAACAGCAAAGAGACCGGACCGACCAGCGGCACCACCGGCAAGCCCAGCTCGTGCGCCGCACGCACCACCGAGCTGCCGGGGTCGGCCACGGCCGGCATGCCGGCCTCGCTGACCAGGCCCACGTCCTGTCCTTGGAGTGCCGCGCGCAGCAGCGGCTTGGCGTCAAAGCCGCCCTGTCGGCCGTTGGCGTGGTCGCCTTTTTTGTGCACTTCGCGCGGCAGTTCGGTGATGGTTTGTTCTTGCAGCGGCAAGGCCAGGGGCGCATGTTCGCCCACGCGTTTGAGGAAAGCGCGCGTCGATTTGGCGTTCTCGGTGATCCAGTGTGTGGTGTGTGCGGCGGCCCTCAGGGTGGCGGCCGGCAGCACATCGGTGATCGGGGTGGCCGTGGCGCAGCCGAAATCGAGCGGCGTGGGCACCAGCAGCAGGCGACCGGCGGTGGGCGGCGAGGTCACAGCAGCTTCACCCCGGCGGCGCGCAGCATGCGGGCGGTGCGGATCAGCGGCAGGCCGATCAGGGCGGTCGGGTCGTCGTTGTCGATGGCTTCCAACAGGGCGATGCCCAGCCCTTCGCTTTTGGCACTGCCGGCGCAGTCGTAGGGTTTTTCGGTCTGCAGGTAGTGCTCGATTTCGTCGTCGGTGAGGGGGCGGAACTTCACCGACACGGCGGCCAGATCGACTTGCTCAAAACCGCTCGCCTGGCACACCACGGCCAGCGCGGTCTGAAAGACCACGGTTTGACCGCGCATTTGGCGCAATTGCGCCACAGCGCGCGCGTGTTCGCCAGGTTTGCCCAGCGCCTGACCGGCCAGGTCGGCGACCTGGTCAGAGCCGATGACGACGGCCTCGGGGTGGCGCGCGGCCACCGCGCGGGCTTTGGCCAGGGCCAGGCGCAAGGCCAGCGCACGCGGCGCTTCCCCGGGCAGGGGCGTTTCATCAACCTCGGGGGCGGCCACTTCAAAGGGCAGGTGCAGCCGTGCGAGCAGCTCCCGGCGGTAACGCGAGGTGGAGCCCAGCACCACGGTGCGCTGGGGGGTAGCGGCGGTCAAAGTCATGGGGCGATTCTCTTACACTCGGGCGATGGACAAGACCCTCGACCCCCGACACCTCGACATCCGGGCTTTTGCCCTGGCCGGGGCCGAGCTGCAAGGGCAGTCGCCCCTCGGTCAATGGCCCCGTTTGCGCGAGGAGCAGGTGGCCGGCGCGCCAGCGACAGAGCCTGTGGTGCGCTGGCACCTGCGCGGCCAGGCGCAGCCGGTGGCCGGTGGCGCCCCGCGTTTGGGCATGGCGCTGCGGGCCGAGCTGGATTTGCCCCTGCAATGCCAGCGCTGCCTCACCCCGGTGGTGAAAAACGTCGCGGCCCACCGAGACTTTGTGTTCGTGGCCGATGAAGCCACCGCCGAGGCCCTGGACGAAGCGTCCGAAGAGGATGTGCTGGTGATCAGCCGGGATTTTGACGCGCTCGCCCTGGTCGAGGACGAGCTGATCCTGGCGCTGCCCCTCGTGCCTCGCCACGAGGTGTGCCCGCAGCAGCTGCCCACAGAGGCTTTGGACGACGCTTTTGAAGCGGCCAGCGAGCGTCCCAAGCCCTTTGCCGCGCTGGCGGCCCTCAAAAAAGGCGGCTGAAACGGCGCTCGACGCCGGTGCCTGGCTTGGGCTATAATGCAAGGCTTCGCGCGGGATGACCCTGACCGCTGCGACTTCCGTTCAACCAGAAGCTGCGCCTGCCCTTTCAGCGTGGCGTCAGCGATTAAGGAGCCATCATGGCTGTTCAACAAAACAAAAAGTCGCCTTCCAAGCGCGGCATGCACCGTTCGCACAATGCCCTGAATGTGCCGGGCATCGCGGTCGAGCCCACCACCGGCGAAACCCACCTGCGTCACCACATCAGCCCCAACGGTTTTTACCGCGGCCGCAAGGTCCTGAAGACCAAGAACGAGGCCTGATCGGCCCGTTCTTTGGCTGGCCCAGGCCACCAGGCCCGAAGCTACTGCAACCGGTAGCCTCGGGCCTTTTGTTTTTTTGACCGATTTTTGTCTGCACCCCATGACCGATGCCCTGCCCATCACCCTGGCTGTTGACTGCATGGGGGGGGACCACGGCCTGCGGGTGACACTGCCGGCCTGCCAGCGGTTTTTGCAGCGCCATCCCGATGCCCGCCTGTTGCTGGTGGGCAAGGCCGAGCTGATGGGCTGGTCTGACCCGCGCGGTCGCGTGGTGCAGGCCAGCGAAGTGGTCGAGATGGACGATGCGGTCGAGGTGGCCCTGCGCAAGAAAAAAGATTCGTCCATGCGCGTGGCCATCCAGCAGGTGCGCGATGGCCACGCGCACGCCGCCGTCTCGGCCGGCAACACCGGCGCCCTGATGGCCGTGGCCCGTTACCTGCTCAAGACGCTCGATGGCATCGACCGCCCGGCCATCGCCACCCAGTTGCCCAACGCCCAGGGGGGCGGCACCACGGTGCTGGACCTGGGGGCCAATGTGGACTGCAGCGCCGAGCACCTGCTGCAGTTTGCGGTCATGGGTTCGGCCCTGGTGTCCGCCCTGCAAGACAAAGAACAACCCTCGGTGGGGCTGCTCAACATCGGCGAAGAAGTCATCAAAGGCAGCGAAGTCATCAAAAAAGCCGGTGAATTGCTGCGATCTGCTGGCAATTCTGGCGATCTGAATTTTTATGGGAATGTCGAGGGCAACGACATTTTCAAGGGCAGCACCGACATCGTGGTCTGCGATGGCTTTGTCGGCAATGTGGCCCTGAAGGCCAGCGAGGGCCTGGCGACGATGGTCGGCGGTTTTCTCAAAGAAGCGTTTTCACGCAACATTTTCACGAAAATGGCCGCCATCGTGGCGCTTCCGGTGTTATCTGCATTCAAAAAGAAAGTGGACCATCGCCGCTACAACGGTGCAGCCCTGTTGGGGCTGCGCGGGCTGGTCTTCAAGAGCCATGGCTCGGCCGACCAGGTGGCGTTTGAGCAGGCCCTGATCCGGGCTTATGATGCAGCCCGAAACCAATTGCTGGACCGCGTCCGCACCCGCATCGCCCATGCGGCCCCCCTGTTGACAGGGGCGTCGCCGGCCTCGGAGGCGGCAGCGGCCACCCCTCCATGAGCATTTATTCCCGCATCCTGGGCACCGGCAGCCACCTGCCGCCCCAGCGCCTGAGCAACGCCGAGCTGGCGGCTCAATTGGCCGCCCAAGGCGTTGAAACCTCTGACGAATGGATTGTGGAGCGCACGGGCATCCGGGCCCGCCACTTCGCCGCCCCCGAAGTCGCTTGCAGCGACCTGGCCACCGAGGCCGCGCGCCGTGCCCTCGAGGCGGCCGGCATCGCGGCCGACGATCTGGACCTGATCATCGTCGCCACCTCCACCCCCGACATGGTGTTCCCCTCGACGGCCACCATGGTGCAGCACAAGTTGGGCACCGCCGGTTGTCCGGCCTTTGACGTGCAGGCGGTCTGCAGCGGCTTCATCTACGCGCTGACCGTGGCCGATTCCATGATCCGTGCCGGTACGGCCCACAAGGCGCTGGTGATCGGCGCCGAGGTGTTCAGCCGCATCCTCGATTTCAAGGACCGCACCACCTGTGTGCTGTTCGGCGATGGCGCCGGCGCCGTGGTGATCGGGGCCTCCGACCAGCCGGGCATCCTGGCCACCGACATCCATGCCGACGGTAAGCACCGCGACATCCTGTGTGTCCCGGGCCATGTGTCTGGCGGCAACGTGCTGGGCGATCCGGTGCTCAAGATGGACGGTCAAGCGGTGTTCAAGCTGGCCGTGGGCGTGCTTGAAGAGACCGCGCGCGCCAGCTTGGCCAAGGCGGGTCTGACCGATGGTGACATCGACTGGCTGATCCCGCACCAGGCCAATATCCGCATCATGCAAAGCACCGCCAAGAAGCTCAAGATGCCCAGCGAAAAAGTGGTGGTCACCGTGGACCAGCACGGCAACACCTCGGCGGCCTCCATCCCGCTGGCGCTGGACGTGGCCGTGCGCGACGGGCGCATCCAGCGTGGTCAACACCTCATGCTCGAAGGCGTGGGGGGCGGTTTCACCTGGGGTTCGGTCCTCGTCAAATACTGATTTCCTGTTTTTCAGTCCAAAGCACATGACGACATTTGCCTTTGTATTTCCCGGTCAGGGCTCGCAGTCGGTGGGCATGCTCGACGCCTGGGGCGACCACCCCGCCGTGCGCGACACCCTGAAAGAAGCCTCCGACGCCCTGGGCGAGAACCTGGCCCAACTCATTCAGGAGGGCCCCAAGGAGGCCCTGGCGCTGACCACCAACACCCAGCCGGTGATGCTGGTGGCGGGCGTGGCCGCTTACCGGGCCTGGCTGGCCGAAGGCGGGGCCCAGCCCGCTGTGGTGGCGGGTCATTCGCTGGGCGAGTACAGCGCCCTGGTGGCCTCGGGCGTGCTGACGCTGGCGCAGGCCGCGCCGCTGGTGCGCCTGCGCGCTGCGGCCATGCAAGAAGCCGTGCCGGTGGGCGTGGGGGCCATGGCCGCCATCCTGGGCCTGGCGTCGGACAAGGTCATCGCCGGTTGCCAAGAGGCGCAGGCCAGCTTTGGCCCCGGCAGCGCCGAAGTGGTGGAGGCGGTGAACTTCAACGATGCGGCGCAGACCGTGATCGCCGGCACCAAGGCCGGTGTCGACAAAGCTTGCGAAGTGCTCAAAGGCCTGGGCGCCAAGCGCGCGCTGCCGTTGCCGGTGTCGGCGCCATTCCATTCCAGCCTGATGAAGCCAGCGGCCGAGAAGCTGCGTGAAAAACTGGCCACGCTGGACCTGGGTGCACCGCAGATCCCGGTGGTCAACAACATCGACGTGGCGGTCGAAACCGAGGCCGAACGCATCCGCAACGCCCTCTACCGCCAGGCCTTTGGCCCGGTGCGCTGGGTTGAGTGCGTGCAGGCGATCAAGGCCCGTGGCATCAGCACCCTCGTCGAATGTGGCCCGGGCAAGGTGCTGGCCGGCATGACCAAGCGCATCGACGCGGAACTGAACGGCGTGGCGCTCTATGACCCTGCCAGCCTGGCCGAAGTGAAAGGAATGTTGGGATGAGCGACAAACAAGTGGCCCTGGTGACCGGTGCCTCGCGCGGCATTGGCGCCGCCATCGCGCGCCAATTGGCCAACAACGGTTTCACCGTGATCGGTACCGCCACCACCGACGAGGGGGCGGCCAAAATTTCCGAGGCCTTGTCGGGCTTTGCCGGCTGCCGCGGCGCCAAGCTCAACGTCAACGACGCGGCCGAGGCCGAAGCCCTGATCGACGCCATCGTCAAAGAACACAGCGGTCTGCAGGTGCTGGTCAACAACGCCGGCATCACGCGCGACACGCTGGCCATGCGCATGAAAGACGAGGACTGGGATGCCGTGACGGACACCAACCTCAAGGCGGTGTTCCGCATGAGCCGTGCCGTGATCCGCCCGATGATGAAGCAGCGCTACGGCCGCATCATCAGCATCACCAGCGTGGTCGGTGCCTCGGGCAACCCGGGCCAGGCCAATTACGCGGCCGCCAAGGCCGGTGTGGCCGGCATGACCCGGGCCCTGGCGCGTGAGCTGGGCAGCCGCGGCATCACCGTCAACTGTGTGGCGCCCGGCTTCATCGAAACCGACATGACCGCCGCCCTGCCCGAAGAGCAGCAAAAAGCCCTGCTGGGCCAGATCCCGCTGGGCCACCTGGGCCAGCCGGATGACATCGCGCATGCGGTGGCCTACCTTGCGAGTGCCCAGGCCGGCTATGTCACCGGGCAGGAATTGCACGTGAACGGCGGCATGTTCATGGCCTGAGGCGCTGTGCCTGGCCCCGCGTCACAAGCAGGTAAAATTACCTTTTTTCACAACCCCCAGAGGGAAACCATGAGCGATATCGAAGCACGTGTCAAAAAAATCATCGCTGAGCAACTCGGCGTGGAAGAGTCTCAAGTCACCAACGAAAAAGCCTTCGTGGCCGATCTGGGTGCCGACTCGCTGGACACGGTGGAACTGGTGATGGCCCTCGAAGACGAGTTTGGCATCGAGATTCCCGACGAAGACGCCGAGAAGATCACCACGGTGCAAGCCGCGATCGACTACGCCAACAGCAAAAAGGCCTGATCGCCCATGACCCGGCGCCGCGTTGTTGTCACGGGTTTGGGATGCATCAGCCCCGTGGGCAACACGGTGGCGGACGCATGGTCGAACCTGCTCGCCGGCCAGTCCGGCATCGGTCTGATCACGAAGTTCGACGCTTCGGCACTTGCCTGCAAGATCGCCGGAGAGGTCAAGAACTTCGATCTGGAGTCTTACATCGGCGCCAAAGAAGCGCGCACGATGGACACCTTCATCCATTACGGCATCTCCGCCGCTGTGCAGGCGGTGCAGGATGCGGGCTTGGCCACCGGCGAAGCCCTGGGTGAAGAAGAGGCGACCCGGATCGGCGTGGTCATTGGCTCGGGCATCGGCGGCCTGCCGATGATCGAAGAGACCCATACCGAGTACACCAACCGCGGCCCGCGCCGCATTTCCCCCTTCTTCGTGCCGGCCTCGATCATCAACATGATCTCGGGCCATGTGTCCATGCGTTTCGGCTTCAAGGGCCCGAACCTGGCCGTGGTCACCGCCTGCACCACCGGCCTGCACAGCATCGGCGAAGCCGG
>JBDLTR010000074.1:0-7446 GCA_039805705.1 Pseudomonadota bacterium | reverse complement strand
GATGCAGTCCTTCTGCCACACCGCCGCCTACCCCAAGGCCGTGGACGTGAAGATGCACCGCGAACTGCCGGCCTTCATCAGCAACCGGGGCGGCGTGGCCCTGCGCCCCGGCGACGGCGTGATCCACAGCTGGCTCAACCGCCTGCTGCTGCCCGACACCGTGGGCACCGGCGGTGACTCGCACACCCGCTTCCCCATCGGCATTTCCTTCCCCGCAGGCTCCGGCCTGGTGGCGTTTGGTGCTGCCACCGGCGTGATGCCGCTGGACATGCCCGAGTCGGTGCTGGTGCGCTTCAAGGGCCAGATGCAGCCCGGTGTCACCCTGCGTGACCTGGTGCATGCCATTCCGCTGTACGCCATCAAGGCGGGTCTCTTGACCGTCGAGAAGAAGGGCAAGAAGAACATCTTCTCGGGCCGCATCCTCGAGATCGAAGGTTTGCCCGATCTGAAGGTGGAGCAGGCGTTTGAGCTGTCTGATGCCTCCGCCGAGCGTTCCGCTGCCGGCTGCACCATCAAGCTCAACAAGGAGCCGGTGCAGGAGTACCTGAAGTCGAACATCGTGCTGATGAAGAACATGATCGCCGACGGTTACCAGGACAAGCGCACGCTCGAGCGCCGCATCAAGGCCGTCGAAGCCTGGCTGGCCAAGCCCAACCTGCTCGAGGCCGACAAGGACGCCGAGTACGCTGCGGTGATCGAGATCGACCTGGCCGACATCAAAGAGCCGATCGTCTGCTGCCCGAACGATCCCGACGACGCCAAGTTCATGAGCGAAGTCGCCGGCACCAAGATCGACGAAGCCTTCATCGGTTCGTGCATGACCAACATCGGCCACTTCCGTGCAGCGTCCAAGGTGCTGGGCGGCGCGCGCGACATCCCGGTCAAGCTGTGGGTCGCTCCGCCGACCAAGATGGACGAGAGCGAGCTGATCAAGGAAGGCCACTACGCCACCTTCGGCACGGCCGGTGCCCGCACCGAGATGCCCGGCTGCTCGCTGTGCATGGGCAACCAGGCGCAGGTGCGTGAAGGCGCGACCGTGGTCTCCACCTCGACCCGCAACTTCCCCAACCGCCTGGGCAAGAACACCAACGTGTTCCTGACCTCGGCCGAACTGGCCGCCGTGTGCTCCAAGCTCGGTCGCATCCCGACCGTGGCCGAGTACCAGGAAGCTGTGGGTATCATCAACAAGGATGCTGCCAACGTCTACAAGTACATGAACTTCGACCAGATCGACGAGTACGCCGACGTGGCCAAGGGTGTGACGGTTTAAACCCCGCAACGCACCTGGCCCAAAGCCCCGCCCGCGCAAGCCGGCGGGGCTTTTTTCTGGCCTGTAGCGCAGGCGTCACCTGCCGCGGCCAGTGTCCCTAGAATCGTTGAAGGCCTGCAGACCCTGGCCCACAAGGAGACATGCCCATGAAGCGCTACCAGAAAGTGGCTGCAGGTGTTTTGCTGGCCCTGGGGCTTGTGGCTGCGGCGCTTTGGTGGAGCCTGGACCGGGAAACCCGTGGGCTGCTCAAGACCTTGCCCACCAACCGCGACCTGCTGTTTTGGAACGTGCCGCAGCGCGATGCGGCCTTTCGCGCACTGGACCGCATTTCGTTGCTGGCCAAATGGCGGGTGATCGAGCCTGCCGCCACACCCCGCCCGCTGCCGCCGGGACCACCGCTGTCCCTGCCCCTGGACGTGGACGCCTACATGGCCGCCCAGCGCAGCGCCGCCTTGCTGGTGGTGCACAAAGGCCAGCTGCGGCTGGAACGCTATGGCCTCGATTTCGATGCCGCTGGGCGCTGGACCAGTTTTTCGGTGGCCAAATCCTTCACCTCGACCCTGGTGGGCGCCGCGGTGCGCGATGGCCACATCCGCAGCCTGGACGACAAGGTCACCGATTACCTGCCGCAGATGAAGGGCTCGGCCTATGAACAGGTCAGCGTGCGCCAGTTGCTGACCATGACCTCGGGGGTGCGCTGGAACGAGGACTACAACGACCCGCAGTCCGACGTGGCTCGGTTCAACAACCATCAATCTGAAGACGGTAGCCCGGCCATCGTCAGCTACCTGCGCCAGCTGCCGCGTCAGGCGCCGGCGGGCGAGCGCTGGCTCTACAGCACCGGCGAAACCAATCTGGTGGGCATCCTGCTGGGGCAGGCCACGGGCAAGCCGCTGGCGCAGTACCTGCAGGAAAAAATCTGGATTCCGGCCGGCATGGAGCACCGGGCGACCTGGCTGCTGAGCAAGACCGGGCAGGAAATCAGTGGTTGCTGCATCCAGGCCAGTCCCAGGGACTATGCGCGTTTCGGACTGTTCATCCTCGATGGCGCGCGCCACCAGGGGCAGAACCTGCTGCCCGAGGGTTGGCTCGCGCAGGCGACCACCCGGCAGGCAGACATCGGGCAAAAGGGGCGAGGTTACGGCTACCAGTGGTGGACTTACGACGATGGCAGCTACACCGCGCGTGGCATCTTTGGGCAAGGCATCTTCATCGACCCCGCGCGCCAGCTGGTGATCGTGTCCAACAGCAACTGGGGTGGCGGCGCACGCGAGCCCCTGGCCACAGAAGCCCGCGAGGTCTTTTACAAAGCGGTGCAGCAGGCGGTGGATCGGGAGCGCGCCCCAGGCCAATGAGCAGGTGCCCGCGGGCGATCCAGCGCTATCGGTCGGCAGCTCACAGCATGCGGGCGATCAGGGCGCCCTCGGCCGGGCCGTCCACCGGAATCCAGACCTGCACCGGGTTGCCCGAGGCCACCGCGATGGCCTGCCCGTCGGTGTTTTGCATCTGCTGCACACGCACCTGGCGGTTGCCGCTGGGGTGGATGATCTCGAGGGTGTCGCCCACCGCAAAACGGTTCTTGGTTTCCACGCGGGCCCAACCGTCCTCGCGCACCTGCAGCACCTCACCGACGAACTGGCTGCGCTGGCTGGTGGAGTGGCCGGTGATGTAGTTCTGGTAGTCCTGGCTCGGGCGGCGCTCGAGCAGCCCAGTGGTGTAGCCGCGGTTGGACAGGCCCTCGAGTTCAAGCAGCAACTCGGGGTTGAAGGGGCGACCGGCCACCGCGTCGTCGATCGCGCGGCGGTAGACCTGCGCGGTGCGCGCCACGTAGTAGTGGCTCTTGGTGCGGCCTTCGATCTTGAGCGAGTCCACGCCGATGCGGGCCAGGCGGTCCACGTACTCGACCGCGCGCAGGTCCTTGCTGTTCATGATGTAGGTGCCGTGCTCGTCTTCCATGATCGGCATCAGCTCGCCCGGGCGCTCTTTTTCTTCGATCAGCCAGATCTTGTCGGCCTCGGGGTGGCGCTGGCCGCCGCCGCAGGTCGAGAAGTTGCTGGCGGCTTCTTCGTCTTCGTGGGCGAAGTTGAAGCCGTCCAGGCGCTGGCTGGGCACCGCGTCGCCGGTGTTGGTATCCAGATCGGCGCTGTGGGTTTTGTATTCCCAGCGGCAGGCGTTGGTGCAGGTGCCCTGGTTGGGGTCGCGCCGGTTGAAGTAGCCGGACAGCAAACAACGGCCTGAATAAGCAATGCACAGCGCGCCGTGCACAAACACCTCGATCTCCATGTCCGGGCAGTCGTGGCGGATGGCTTCGACCTCGTCGAGGCTGAGTTCGCGGCTCAGGATGACCCGGCTCACGCCCTGCTTTTGCCAGAACTTCACGGCGGCGCTGTTGGTGCTGTTGGCCTGCACCGACAGGTGGATCGGCACCTCGGGCCACAGGCCTTTTTCCATTTGCTCGCGCACCAGCATGATCAGACCCGCGTCGGCCATGATGAGGGCGTCGGGCTGGAGTTCGACCACCGGCTGCAGGTCGCGCAGGTAGGTGCGCAGCTTGTCGTTGTGGGCGATCAGGTTGCTGGTGACAAAGAATTTTTTGCCGCGCTGGTGCGCTTCGGCGATGCCGATGCCCAGCTGCTCGAGCTTGAACTCGTTGTTGCGGGCACGCAGGCTGTAACGGGGCTGGCCGGCATACACCGCGTCGGCGCCAAAGTCGTAAGCGGCGCGCATGCGCTGCAAGGTGCCGGCGGGCAGCAGCAATTCGGGGGCTTTGATCGAAGTCATACCCCGTATTGTCCGAGGTTCCGGTGCCGCTTGCTCGGCCGGGCACAATCGGCGCATGACGATGCTTGAGACGGAATGGACGGTGCTGGGCGGCGGTATCGGTGGCATGGCGGCCGCCCTGTCGCTGGCACGGCAGGGCGGTGCGGTGCAGGTGCTGGAGCAGGCCGAGGCCTTCAGCGAGGTGGGGGCGGGCGTGCAGCTGGGGCCGAACGTGACCCGCTTGCTGCGCGCCTGGGGCTTGGAGCCGGCCTTGATGGCGGTGGCCTTTGCGCCGCAGCGCCTGCAGGCGCGCGATGCCGCCAGCGGCCGTCTGCTGGGCGAGTTGGCGCTGGCCGATCGAGCGCCCCGGCGCTATGGCGCCCCCTATGTCTGCATCCACCGTGCCGATTTGCACACCCTGCTGTGGCGCGCCGTGGCCGCCCAAGGCGTGCCGGTGGTGCAAGGCGCGCGCATCACCGACGTGCAGACCGGTGAAGCCGCGGTGACCCTGCGCGCCGCCACCGGCCACCGCTGGCAGGCCCAGGCCCTGGTGGGGGCCGACGGCCTGTGGAGCCGCAGCCGCACGCTGTTGGGCTTGACGGACGCACCCCGCTTTTCAGGCCACCTGGCCTACCGGGCACTCGTGCCGCAGGCGCGCTTGCCGGCGGCTTTGCGCAGCGACCAGGTCACGGTCTGGATGGGGCCGCACCTGCATGTGGTCGAGTACCCGGTGCAGTCGGGGCAAACGCTCAACATCGTGGCCATCGTGCAGGGCGACCAGCCCGCAGATCCCAGCGGCTGGGACCACGAGGCCCAGACCGCGCCCTTGTGGCAGGCCATGGGGGCGGTGTGCATGCTCTTGCAAGACCGTTTACGCGCAGTGGCGCAGTGGCGTTTGTGGCCGCTGCATGACCGGCCGCCGTTGACGGGGCCTGCCCAGATGGCCCAGGGCCGTGTGGCCCTGCTGGGCGATGCGGCCCACCCGATGCGGCCCTACCTGGCGCAAGGTGCGGGCATGGCCATCGAAGACGCCTGGGTGCTGGGGGAGTGCGTGGCGTCGGGGTCCGACATGCCTGCGCGCTTGGCCGCGTATGCCAGCCAGCGCTGGGCCCGAAACGCGCGGGTGCAAGCGCGGTCCATGCGCAACGGGCAGATCTTTCACGCCAGCGGGCCGCTGGCCTGGGGCCGCAACCTGGCCATGGCGGCCAGCGGCGGTCAGGTGATGGATGTGCCTTGGCTGTACAGCGGCATGGATGCCCTGGTCAAGCCAGGGCATGACAATGGGTTTGTAGGCAGGGCTTGACCATTTTTGGGGGGCATCCTCGGGCTTGACCCGAGGATCCAGCGTGCGCCGAGGCTTCAATGCGCGTCGAGTTCGCGGTGGCGCTTGAGGGTGAGCCAGCGCGCAGCGAAGCGGGCCGCCAATTTTTCCACCAGGTACACCGAGCGGTGTTGGCCCCCGGTGCAGCCGATGGCCACGGTGATGTAGCTGCGGTGGTCTTTTTCGATGGCGGGGATCCACTGCAGCAAAAAATCCTCGATGTGCTTGAGCATGCGCTCGACTTCAGGCGATGGGTCCAGGTAGGCCTGCACAGGGGCGTCGCGTCCGGTCAGGGGGCGCAAATCGCTCTCGTAGTGCGGGTTGGGCAGCATGCGGACATCGAAGACATAGTCGGCATCGGTGGGGATGCCGCGTTTGAAAGCGAACGACTCGAACACCAGGGTGAGCTGCGCTGCGGGTGCACTCACCAGGGTTTTGACATAGGTTTGCAGCTGGGCAGAGCGCAGCAGGCTGGTGTCGATGACATGGGCGCGCTCGCGCAGGTCAGACAGCAACTCGCGCTCAAACTGGATGGTCTCGATCAGCGCTTTGTCGCTCTGCGGTTTGGATTCGCCCGAGAGCGGGTGCTTGCGCCGGGTCTCGGAGTAACGGCGCAGCAGGGTGTCGGAGCTGGCGTCCAGGAACAGCGACTTGACCGTCATGCCCATCTCGCGCAGCGTGCCCAAATGCTCAGGGATCAGGTGCAGCGAGGTGGCGCTGCGCACGTCGATGGCGATCGCCAGGCGGCTTTCTTTTTGCTGCTCTTCCAGTTGCACGAAGGGGATCAGCAGCTCGGGCGGCAGGTTGTCCACGCAGTAATAGCCCGCGTCTTCGAGCGCGTGCAGGGCCACCGATTTGCCAGAACCGGACATGCCGGTGATGAGGATGATGTCCATGCGCTTCAGGCGGTGGTGAGGCCCAGCATTTCGCGGGCATGGGCCAGGGTGGTGGCCGAAAGCTTTTCGCCACCGAGCATGCGCGCGATCTCGTGCACACGGGCTTCGCCAGCGGTCGGCGTGACCTGGCTGGCGATCTGGCCGCCGCTGAGCTGCTTGCTCACCAGCAGGTGGTGGTCGGCACACGCCGCCACCTGGGGCAGGTGGGTGACGGCCAGCACCTGGCGGTGTTGGCCGAGCTGCTTCATCAAGCGCCCCACGGTTTCGGCGACGGCGCCACCCACGCCCGAATCCACCTCGTCAAAAATCAGGGTGCCTGCTTCACCCAGTTCGCTGGTGCTCACCGCGATCGCCAGCGCGATGCGCGAGAGTTCACCGCCCGAAGCCACCTTGCCCACCGGGCGCGGTGTGCTGCCCGCGTGGCCCGCGACCAGGAACTGCACTTCCTCGAGGCCGTGTTGTGCCGCTTGTTCGAGCGCCTGCAGCTGCACTTCAAAGCGGCCACCGGCCATGCCCAACTGCTGCATCGCTGCGGTCACGGCTTGCGCCAATGCCGGCGCGGCTTTTTGGCGTTGGCGCGAGAGGGCGCGTGCGGCCTTGTGGTAAGCCTGCTCGGCGGCCTGCTCGGCCGCTTCGAGCGCTTGCAAATCGCCGGCGGCATCGAGCTTGGCCAGGTCCTGCTGCCACTGCGCCCAGACGGCAGGCAGCTCCTCAGGGGTGCGCTTGTAGCGGCGCGCCAGGCCCAGCCACAGGCCCAGGCGCTCGTCCAGCTGGGCCAGTCGCTCGGGGTCGAGGTCGGCGCGGCGCAGGTAGGCGTGCAGGCTGTGGGCGGCGTCTGCGGCCTGGGCTTGGGCCGAGGTGAGCACCTCGGCCAGGTTTTGAAATTCGGGTTCGACACGGGCCAGCTCGGCCAGCTGTTCGCTGGCGCGGGCGAGCAAGCCCAAGGCGCCGGGCGTCTCTTCGCCTTCCAGCAACTGGACCGATTGCTGGGCGGCATCGATCAGCGCTTGCGCGTTGGACAGGCGGCCATGCTGGGTGTTGAGCTCCTCCCATTCGCCCGCCGCGGGGGCCAGTTTGTCGAGTTCGCCGATCTGCCAGGCCAGGCGTTCGCGCTCGCTGGCCAGGGTGTCTTGGGCTTGGCGGGCGCTGTGCAAGGCCTGCTGCGCTTGGCGCCAGTGTTGCCAGGCGCTGCGCACCGG
>JBDLTR010000073.1:0-5562 GCA_039805705.1 Pseudomonadota bacterium | reverse complement strand
ACGTAAAGCTGGTGCTCACTCAGCCTGATCGCCCCGCCGGGCGAGGCATGCAGCTTCAGGCCAGCGCCGTCAAACAAGTGGCCATCAAGCATGGCATCCCGGTGTTCCAGCCGGAAAAGCTGCGCGACCCCGACACCCATGCGCCGATTCGCGACGCAGGCGCCGACCTGATGGTGGTGGCGGCCTACGGCATTATCCTGCCGCAGGCGGTGCTGGATATTCCCAGGCGCGGCTGCCTCAACATCCACGCCTCGCTGCTGCCGCGCTGGCGCGGCGCCGCCCCCATCCACCGCGCCATCGAGGCGGGTGACCCGCTCACCGGCATCACCCTGATGCAGATGGACGAGGGCCTGGACACCGGCGACATGCTGTCGGTTCACCCCCTGGCCATCGACCCCGAGGACAGCACCGCCACCTTGCACGACCGCCTGGCCGCCCTGGGCGCGCAGGCGGTGGTGCAGGCCCTGGCCGCCCCCGACACCTGGGTGCGCACGCCGCAGCCCAGCGATGGGGTGAGCTATGCGCACAAGATCGAGAAGCACGAGGCCCCGCTCGATTGGGCGCAGGACGCGGCCCTGCTGGCGCGGCGCATCCGTGCCTTCGACCCCTTTCCCGGCATGACCGTGCCGCTGGACGTGCCCGGCGCGCCGCGCGAGACCCTCAAGATCTGGCGCGCCCAGGCCCTGCCCGAAACCGCCCCCGGCGTCGCCCCCGGCACCGTGCTGCGCGCGGATGCCAGCGGTCTGGTGCTCGCCTGCGGCACGGGGCAGCTGCGCCTGCTGCAGGTGCAGCGCCCCGGCGGCCGGCGCCTGGCGGCCGAGGAGTTGCTGCGCGGCTGCCCGCTCACGCCGGGTCGGCCGCTGGCGGCCTGAGCCCCGACGTCGATGAACTTTTTGCTGCCCCACCTGCGCCGCCATCCGGCCTTTGCCGAGGGCGCCCGTGCCAGCGTGCACGGCGCCACCGGCCTGGCCGCCTGGGGCCTGATGACCGGGGTGGCGATGTCGCAGTCGGGCATGAGCACCTTCGAGTCGGTGCTGATGACGCTGATCGTGTACGCCGGCAGCTCGCAGCTGGCGGCCATCCCGCTCATCATGGCCGGTGCGCCTTTCTGGGTGATTCTGGCCACGGGCTTTTGCGTCAACCTGCGCTTTGTGGTGTTCAGCCTGCACCTGCGCGAGTACCTGATGCACCTGCCGCGTGGGCAGCGGCTGTGGCATGGCTATTTTTGCGGCGACATCAGCTATGTGCTGTTCGTGCGCCGCTACCCCCACACGGGCCAGACCCCGGCCGAGCGCCTGGAGCGCGAGGCCTGGCTGACCGGCAACTACACCCTCAACTGGGCCACCTGGATCAGCGCCAGCCTGCTGGGGGTGGCGCTGGCCAATTTCATCCCGCCTGCCTGGGGTCTGGGCTTCGCGGGCATTTTGTGTTTGCTGGCGATCCAGTGTTCGCTGGCCAGTTCGCGCACGCGCGTGCTCTCGGCGGCGGTGGCCGGTGCGGTGGCGGTGTTCGCCTACAGCTTGCCGCTCAAGCTCAACATCGTGCTGGCCATCGCCGTGGCGGTGCTGGCCAGCCTGGGCGTGGAGCGCTGGCGTGCGCAGGCTGTGCAGGTGCGCGCATGATGGACTGGCTCGGCACCGACCTCTGGACGCTGCTCGTCATCGTCGGCCTGACCGTGATCACCGTGGTCTCGCGCAGCTTTTTCTTCATGTCCGACAGGTCGTGGTCGATGCCGACCTGGGCCCAGCGCGGCCTGCAATACGCACCGATCGCGGCGCTGTCGGCGGTGGTGGTGCCCGAACTCGTCATGACGCAAGGACAGCTGATCCAGACCTGGCAAGACGCCCGGCTGTTTGCCGCGGCCGCGGGCGCGGCCACCTTCTTTTGGCGCAAGGATGTGCTGCTGACCATCGCGCTGGGCATGGCGGTGTACCTGCCCCTGCACCTCGGACTGGGCTGGTGACTACAGCGGCAGCAGGCCCTGGGCTTCGGCCGCGGCCTTGGCCTGTTGGCGGTCTTCGGCGGCACGCTCGGCGTATTTGTTGAAGCGCCAGGAGGTGCCCTCGGCCGTGATGCGCAGCCAGACGGCGCGTTTCTCGCCGGCCGTCATTTCGGTCCACAGCTGCACTTCTTCAAAGGTGCGGCCGCAACCCTTGCAGAGCGCGTCGCCCTGGCTGGTCGAACAGATCGCGATGCAAGGCGTGTCGGGCGTGGTGGCGTACCAGTCTTGCCAGGCTTCGGCCGCCTCCTTGGGCAGGCTGAACTCATCGGCCAGGTCTTGTTTGTAGAAGACCATCAGCGCATAGACTTCGGCCAGCGCGCGCAGCTCGCGCGGCAGCGTCACCCCGTCGGGCGAGGGGTTCTTGGCGCGCCAGTGGTTGATGGCGGCTTCGATGTCGGTGATGTGGATTCCGGCCATGGTGAGAGCAAGGAGCGCGATCATAGCCCTTGCCGGAGCCACATGTCCCCAGGCGCCCAGGGAATTTCAGCCACCCCGACACTGGGGGCCTGTGAGATCCGGGCTTCAAACCGGAGGAGAAAGCGGATCATGGAATTTCTGTCTGCGGCCTGGTGGTCGGCTTTGCTGGCCATCATCTTGATCGACCTGGTGCTGGCGGGCGACAACGCCATCGTGATCGCGCTCGCGGCGCGCAACCTGCCCCCGCATTTGCAGAAAAAAGCCATCGTCTGGGGCACTGCGGGGGCCATCGCCGTGCGCAGCGTCATGACGCTGGGCGTGGTCTGGCTCTTGCAAATCCCGGGCCTGATGCTGGTCGGTGGCCTGGGGCTGCTGTGGATCGCTTACAAGCTGATCGCCGACGCCGGCCAGGAGGACGACCACGGCCCGGCTGCCAGCACCTTTTGGGGCGCCATGAAAACCATCATCGTGGCCGATGCCCTGATGGGCGTGGACAACGTGCTCGGTGTGGCCGGTGCGGCGCACGGTTCTTGGGATCTGGTGATCATCGGTCTGCTGGTGAGCGTGCCGATCGTGGTCTACGGCAGCTCGGTGGTGCTCAAGCTGGTGGCGCGCTTTCCCATCATCATCCAGGCCGGCGCCGCCGTGCTGGCGTTCACCGCCGGCAAGATGGTCGTCGGCGAGCCCTGGCTCGCTGGGCTGTTCGATGCCCCGGCGCCGGCTTGGCACGCCTGGCTGGTGTACGCCGCCTCGGTCGCGGGGGTGCTGGGGCTGGGTGCCTGGCGCCAGCGCGGCCGGCCTGCGCAGCACTGAGCGCGGCTTCAGCGCTCGAGCTGCATCTCGCGCAGCTGGCCTTGCACCTGGCGCACGCGGGTGTCGACGATCGAGGCCTCGATGTGATCGCCCGCTTGCAGCTGGCCTTGGCGCGAGGCGTCCTGGGCGGCGCGAAAGCGGTCGAGCGCGCCTTGCAGGTCCATCTGGGCCAGCTGGGCTTCGCCCTCGGCGCGCAGCGCGGCCAGCTTTTGCCCTTGCATCGCCAACAGGCTGGCCAGCATGCGCCAGGCCTGTGCGTCGTGCGGGCTGCTTTGCACCTGCTGGCGCAATTGCTGGGTCACGCTGGGCGTGGCCGGGTGGCCGGGCAGGTGCAGCAGCGACTGGGCCACCGCCATCAACTCAGGGCGGGCCCAGCGGGCCAGCGGCGCGGTGGGGGCCAAGGCTTGCACCACCTGGGCATGCTGGTTTTGTGCGGCCATCCACTCGGCACCCAGCAGGCGCGTCATGCGCGCCGGCAGCGCCTGATCGGCGGTGAGGGTTTGCAAGGCGCGCCACTGGCGTTGCGCGGCCTCGGGCTCGCGCAGCAGCAGGTGTGCCAGCGCGGCCGCATACAGGTTGCCTGCTTTTTGCGCGGTGCTGGCTTGGTCGCTGCTGTGCTGCGGCAACTGGGTCCACAGGCGCAGGCTGTCGACCTGCGATTGCGACAGCACCCGCGCGCGCGCCGAGGCCAGCGCCTGCACCATGTCGTTGGCTGATGTGCTGTGGCTGGTGCCCAGCGGCAGACGGCTTTGCATGTCGGCGATGCGCTCGGTGGTCAGCGGGTGGCTGCGCAGATAGGGGTAGGCGCCGTTGTCGTTGACCCCGGCGGCCTGCTGCAGCTTGCCGAACATGCCGACGAAGCCGCGCGGGTCGTAGCCCGCGTCCGAGAGCACGCCAAAACCGATGCGGTCGGCTTCGCGCTCCATGTCGCGCGAATAGCTCAGCTGCGCCTGCATGGCGGCGGCCTGGCCGCCCACGATCAGGGCCTGCGTGCCCTGCGGGCTTTTGCTGGCGGCCAGTGCGCCCAAAATCAGCGAGCCGATCACCCAGGGCGTCATGCGGCCTTGCGCTTCCATCGAGCGCGCGATGTGCCGCTGGGTGACGTGGCTGAGCTCGTGCGCCAGCACCGAGGCGAGCTCGTCGCGCGTGCTGACCACCGCGATCAAGCCCAGGTGCACGCCCAGGTAGCCGCCGGGCAGCGCAAAGGCGTTGACCGAGCGGTCCTTGCCCAGCAGGATGCGCCAGGCAAAGCGCTCGCGCAGCTCGGGCGAGAGCTCGCCGCGCGCGGCTGCCGCGTCCACCAGCGGTTGCCAGACCTTGGCGATGTAGTCGTCGAGCACCGGGTCTTCGAGGTAGTCCGGGTCGCGGTAGAGCTCGCGCGCGATGCGGTCACCCAGCTGGCGCTCGGCCGCCAGCGAGATGCTCTCGCCCTCGCCCAGGGCGGGCAGCGCGTTGCGCTGCGGCCACGCGGGGTTCAGGCACAGGCTCCAGGCCAGCAGCGCGGCGCTGGCGCGCGGCAGCCAGCGCGGGTGTCGGGGCAAACGTTTCAAGCGGGGGTCTCAGGCCAATCGGGGACGGGTCGTATCATGCGCCATTGTCGTCAAAGTTCTGTAAACCCCTGCTGAAACCGGCCATGAGCGCACACCCCTCTCCCCTCACACATTTCGACGCCCAAGGCCAGGCCCACATGGTCGATGTGGGCGCCAAGGCCAGCACCCACCGCGTGGCCGTGGCCACCGGCCGCATCCGCATGCACAGCGCCACGCTGGCGCTGATCCAGTCGGGCACGGCCAAAAAGGGCGATGTGCTGGGCATTGCGCGCATCGCCGGCATCATGGGCGCCAAAAAAACCAGCGAGCTCATCCCGCTGTGCCACCCGATCGCGCTCACGCGCGTGGCGGTGGAGTTTGAAGTGCTTGCGCCGGCATCGGAAGTGGTTTGCACCGCCACCGCCGAAAACGTCGGCCAAACCGGTGTCGAAATGGAAGCCCTGACCGCCGTGCAGGTGGCTTTGCTCACCATTTACGACATGTGCAAGGCCGCCGACCGCGGCATGGTGATTTCAGACGTGAAGCTGCTCGAAAAGCATGGGGGCAAGAGCGGTAGCTGGGTGGCTTGAGTGTGACAGCGCCTTGATTGCAGCCGCCCGGCTGTTGAATTTCACGTTCCATTCCTTGTCGCGCCATGTTTTGCAGCTGGCGCGAAAATTTGGATGGAGTCAGTGGGGAGTTTTCAGCCCCCGATTTTGTTCGACGTGTTCAACCGCGAGTTGTTGATCTCGGTGGCTGCGGCCAGCCTAGGCTTTTGCTTTCTGCTTTTGTAAACCACAT
>JBDLTR010000072.1:0-10803 GCA_039805705.1 Pseudomonadota bacterium | reverse complement strand
CCACGGCCAGATGCCCGAGCGCGAACTCGAGCGCGTGATGCGCGACTTTGTGGCCCAGCGCTACAACATCCTGCTGTGCTCGACCATCATCGAGACCGGCATCGACGTGCCCACAGCCAACACCATCGTCATCTCGCGCGCCGACAAGTTCGGCCTGGCCCAGCTGCACCAGCTGCGCGGGCGCGTGGGCCGATCGCACCACCAGGCCTATGCCTACCTGCTGGTGCCCGAGATCGAGGGCCTGACCAAGCAAGCGGCGCAGCGGCTGGACGCGATCCAGCAGATGGAGGAACTGGGCAGCGGCTTCTACTTGGCCATGCACGACCTGGAGATCCGCGGCGCGGGCGAGGTGCTGGGCGAGAGCCAAAGCGGCAACATGATGGAGATCGGCTTTCAGCTCTACAACGAGATGCTGGCCGAAGCCGTGCGCAGCCTCAAAGCCGGCCAGGAGCCTGACCTGCTCTCGCCCATGTCGGCCACCACCGACATCAACCTGCACGCCCCCGCCCTGCTGCCCGACGACTACTGCGGCGATGTGCACCTGCGCCTGTCGTTCTACAAGAAGCTGGCCACCGCCAAAACCGGTGAGCAGCTCGACGGTCTGGTCGAAGAAATCGTCGACCGCTTCGGCAAGCTGCCGCCGCAGGCGCAGACCCTCATCGACGTGCACCGCCTGCGCGTGCTGAGCCAGCCCTATGGCGTGGTCAAGGTCGATGCGGCGCCGGGCGTGATCCAGATCGGCTTCAAACCCAACCCGCCGGTGGACCCGATGGCCATCATTGGCCTGATCCAGAAGAACAAGCACATCAAGCTGGCCGGCAACGACAAGCTGCGCATCGAACGCGAGCTGCCCGAGCCCAAGCAGCGCGCGCAGATGGTACGGGACATTCTGCGGAGTTTGGGGACACCCAAAGAGAACACCGTCGCAGCCTGACCGAGGTCAAAAGGAAAGTGGCAGCGCGTTCAGCTCTGCCCTTGCCTCCCGCCAGCTGGGGTAATGCTGATCGAGCACAGCCACAAACAGCTCATCGTGGTTAGGCGCCAGCAGATGCAGCATTTCGTGCACCACCACGTACTCCAGCAAGTCCTTGGGCTTTTTCACCAGCTCGGTGTTGAGCCGAATATTGCCGACCCGGTGGTTGCAACTGCCCCATTGGGTCTTCATGCGCTGCAGGAAATAGCCGTTGACCTTCACGCCCAGCTTGCGCTCCCATTGGGCAATCAAGCCCGGCAGCTCAGCGCGCAGCAAAGCCTTGTGCCAGTCGTGGATCACCTCCGCCTTCTTGGCCTGATCTGCTCCCGGCCGCACCACCAAATGGATGCGGCGGTGGTCCAACTTCACATGCGGCTTCACATCGGCCTCGGTCACCGTCATCAGGTAGCGTCGGCCCCACAGCTGGTGGCTTTCCCGCGTCACAAACTGGCGCGCTTGCTCTCGCGCTTGTCCTGCAAAACTTCGCTGCTGCTGGCGTATCCAGCCCAAGCGAGAAATGGCATAGGCGCGGGCCACCTCGGTGCGCGTGGTCGGTGGTGCCACCAGCGTCACCCGGCCATTGGGCGGGTGCACCGTCAGGTGCACGTTCTTCACCCGCTTGCGCGTCAGGCTGATGCGGATGTCGCCCAGCTCGATCACTTCGCTCATGGATGCCGTCATTGGTTCGACCATCAGTAACCTGGCTGGTTTTTGATGATCTCGAACATGGCCAGCGTGGCCGCCTTGTTTTTGCCCAAGATAGGCGCAATCGCGTTCAACACCTGGGCCTCGCGGGCCGGATCGCCCTTCCAGCCTGCGGGCGCGTGCTCGCGGATCGCCTTGTCCAGCTTCAACGCCAGGCCTAAGTGTTCGTCGCCCCAATCCGCCGCGTCAACGTCTGACCTTGGCGATGACGCGGCTCACTTCTGATGGGGTGTAGAACTGGCCCTTGCTTTTGCCGCTTTCGGTGGCGAAGTGGCGCATGAGGTATTCATACGCATCGCCCAAGATGTCGTCGTGCTCGGCGCGGTTGTCTGAAAAGTCCAGCTCGGGCTTTTGGAAGATGGCCACCAGGTTGGTGAGCCGGTCCACCATTTCTTTGCCCTGGCCGAGCTTGTTGGGGTCGTTGAAATCCGGAAAGTCGCTGCGGGCCAGGCGGGCGTTGGCGTCGATCAGCGGCTGGATGATTTGGGTGTTGATCTTGTCGCCAATGTCGCTTTTGCCTTTGAGCGCCACCATGTCCGCAAAGCTGGCGCCAGGGGGGATGACAACGGGCGGCGCAAAGTCGTCGGAGTTGGCGTATTTGTCGCTGATGTATTTGATGAACAGCATGAACAGGACGTAGTCCTTGTACTGGCTGGCGTCCATGCCGCCGCGCAGTTCGTCACAGCTGGCCCACAGGGAGGAATAGAGGTCTGACTTCTTGATGGCCATGAGTTTGTTTTTTCAGTTCGTCTCCGGTGCAATCAACTGCACCGTCGGAAAGTAGCTCGCATACCGCCGCACATCCCGCGTCAGCACGGGCAAGCCCGCCACGGCGGCGTGTGCGCCAATGAAGAAATCGGCCAACACATTGCTTTTGGTGCCACCCTGCTTGCGGTATTGCACAAAGGCTTTGCCCGCCAAAAACAGCGCGGGCTTTGGGATCTCGACCACCGGGATTTGCAAGTTGGCCAGCGTTTCATCCAGCGCTTCCACGGTGCTGAAAGTCAGCGACAGCTCGGCGTAAATGACGGGGTTGATGACCAGGCGGTGGATTTGCGCATGGGCGCGCAGTTGCGCGATGGACCAGTCGGCCCATGTGGGATCATTTTCAAGCACGTCCACCAGGACGTTGGTGTCGACCAGCATGTGGCGGTGCGCAGTGCTTAGCTGCGCAGCAAGGCCATGAGGTCTTGCGTTTTCCAGGGCACATCGGCCTTGCCCCGGGCGGCTTCAAACCGATCGGGCTTAGCGCGTGCCTTTGGGCTCGCTTGGCTGCTGTTGGCCTTGTGCAGCACCACCTCACCGTTGCGATTCACGGCAAAGTCGATCGCGCTGCCAGGGGTCAGGCCCATGGCGTCGCGGATGGGCTTGGGAATGGTGACCTGGCCTTTGACGGTGAGTGTGGTGCTCATAAGACCTCCAGAGAATTCTTACCGAATTTTAGCCAAGTAATACCTCAGCCGTACAGCAAGCGCCAAACCCCTTACCTGCCTCGCTCAGCGCAGCTGGACGCTGCCGCTCACGGTGATCTGCAGCTCGTCCTTGCCGCCCTCGAGCGGCACCGGGCTGTGTACGGCATCGGGCATGGCGGTGCGGGCCATGCCCACCATGGGCACCACGGGCGCAGGCCGATCCACCATGCCCACCGTCACTTGCCGCAAGGTATAGCCGGCAAAGCCAAAATCCTTGGCCAATTGCAGGGCCTTTTGCCGAAAGTTTTGCACCGCCTGGCTTTGCACCTCGGCCTCGAGCCGCTGGCGCGCCTCGCGCGAGAGCGAAAACTGCGCCGATTCGACCGCCATGCGCGGCACTTCGCCGGCCACCTGGCCAATCTTGGCGAAGTCGCGCCCTTCGATCACCAGATCGGCCCGGCCCTGCCAGCCCGCCACCCGACCTTTGTCGCCGTAGCGCGGCTGCACGCCGAAAACGCCGCTGCGCACCTCCAGCTGGCGCGGCTGGGTGTGGGGCTTGAGCTGGGTCAGGGCAGCGTCCACCGCTTGTTTGAGCTGCTTTTGCACCGCCATGGCGTCGGCGCCCTCGACCGTGGTGCGCAGCACCACGCGCAACCGGTCGTGCGCCGCCTCCTGGTAGGCGCTGGCGCTCAGGTTCACCACCTGCACCGCTTCTGTCTGCGCAGCGGTTTGGGCCTGTGCGCCGAAGCTCAGGCCGGCCATGGCCAGGACGATGGCGCACTGTGTGATCGAGGGTCTCATGTGGTTCTCCCAAAGGTTCCAAGGTTCAGCACCCGCATCCGGCAGGCATGCGCCATTGTGGGGGCGGCTGGGCCTGCCGCGATAATCGCGGCATGACGTCTGTAACCGAATTCGCCCCGGGGCTGGTGGTCCAGGGCTTCACCGCACCGCTGGCCCTCTCTCAGTTCAAGCTGATCGCTTTCGACATGGACTCGACGCTGATCAGCATCGAGTGTGTCGACGAGATCGCCGATGCCGTGGGCCGCAAGGCCGAGGTCGCCGCCATCACCGAGGCCGCCATGCGTGGCGAGATCACCGACTTCAAGGACAGCCTGCGCCGCCGCGTGGCCCTGCTCAAGGGCGTGACCACGGCCGACATGGAGCGCGTCTACGCCGAGCGCCTGCAGATCAACCCCGGCGCGGCCGAGCTGATCGCGGCCTGCCAGCAGGTGGGCATGAAGGTGCTGCTGGTCTCGGGCGGTTTCACCTACTTTGCCGACCGCGTCAAACAGCGGCTGAAGATCGATTTCGCGCGCTCGAACATCCTCGACATCCAGGATGGCGTGCTCACGGGCGGCCTGGTCGAACAAAGCTGGGGCGACATCTGCGATGGCGCTGAAAAACGCCGCACCCTGCTCGAAGTGGCCAGCCTGCTGGGCATCGCGCCGCACCAGTGCATCGCCATGGGCGACGGCGCCAACGACCTGCCGATGATGGGTGTGGCCGGCCTGTCGGTCGCTTACCACGCCAAGCCCAAGGTGCGCGAGCAGGCCATGGTGGCGATCAACACGGGCGGCTTGGACCGTCTGCTCGAGGTGGTGCGGCCTTGAGCCTGCGGCTCTGGCACTACCCCTTCTGGATCGCGCACCGCGGCGCCGGCACACTTGCACCGGAAAACACCCTGGCCGCCTTCCGGCTGGGCGCAGCACACCGCTACCGCATGTTCGAGTGCGATGCACGGCTGAGTGCCGACGACACCGTTTTTTTGCTGCACGACAACACCCTCGAGCGCACCACCGACGGCCAAGGCATCGCCGGCCAGCGGCCATGGGCCGAGCTGGCGGCGCTGGACGCAGGCGCCTGGCACTCTGCCGCCTACCAGGGCGAGGGCTTGCCTTTGCTGTCGACGCTGGCCTCTTGGTGCTTGACGCATGGCGGGATGCTCAACATCGAGATCAAACCCACACCGGGCACCGAACAGCGCACGGGCCAGCGGGTGGCGCAAGAGGCCGCACGCCTGTGGGCCCATGCGGCTGTGCCGCCCTTGCTCAGCTCGTTTTCCCACGCAGCGCTGCAAGCGGCACGCGCAGCGGCCCCGCAGCTGCCCCGGGGCCTGTTGCTCGAGCGCTTCAGCGATGAGGGCTTGGACATGGCACGCAGCCTGGGCTGCGTAGCCCTGATTGGCCACCACCCCCTGTGGCAGGCTGAGCGCGTGGGCCGGGTGCATGCGGCCGGCCTGCACTGCCTGGCCTACACCGTCAACGACCCGGCCGAGGCCCAACGCCTTCAGGCACTGGCCATCGACGGCCTCATCACCGACCGGGTCGACCTGTTCCCGCCAGACTGAGGCTCAGCGCCGCAGCGGCTTGAGCAACCCGCTCAAGCCGTTGTGGTCGATCTCTTGCATCAGTTGCAGCAGGCGGCCGATCTCGCCCTTGGGAAAGCCTTCGCGCGCGAACCAGTTGAGGTAATTGCCCGGCAGGTCGGCGATCAGCACACCCTTGTGCTTGCCAAAGGGCATGGGCGTGCGCACCAGTTTGAGCAGGTCTTCCGGGTTCAAGACCGTGGGTTCAAAGCGCCTTGGCCAGGCGTGCCACGCCTTCAAGGATCTTGTCCTCGGGCGCGGTGGCAAAGCTCAGGCGGAAGGTGGCGTGGTCGGGGTTCGCGCAATAGAACGGCGCCCCTGGGACGAAGGCCACGCCCTGATCGATGGCGCGCTTGGCATAGACGTTGCCGTCATGGACCTTGCCGCCCGCGCCCGTCAGGCGCGCCCAGACAAACAGGCCGCCTTGCGGCTGCACAAAGCTCACCGCGTCGCCGAGCTCGCGGCGCAGCGCGTCGCCCATGGTTTGGGCACGCTGGGCGTAAACGCTGCGCACCTGGGCCAGCGTGGCGGGCATGCGGCCGGCCTTGAGGTACTGCGCAGCGGTGGCTTGGGCAAAGGTGCTGGTGTGGGCGTCGCTGAACTGCTTGCACATGGTCGCGCGCGCCAGCAGCTCGGGGTGGCCGATCATCCAGCCCACGCGCAGGCCCGGCGAGAGCACCTTGGACAGCGAGCCGCAATGCACCAGCCGCTCGCGGCTGCCCGGCACCTGCGGCGTGAGCGCCAGCAGGCTGGGCGGCGGTGCCTCGCCGAAATAGAGGTCGCCATAAGGATCGTCCTCGACGATCAGGGTGTTGTATTGCACGGCCAGCTCGAGCACACGCTGGCGGCGCGCCAGGCTCAGCAGACCGCCGCTGGGGTTGCCAAAGGTCGGGATCAGGTAGACGAATTTGGGTTTGTGCTCGGCGATCAGCTGCTCCAGGCGATCCACCTGCACCCCATCCTGGTCGATCGGTGCGCTGATCAGCTCGGCGCCGTACAAACGGAAGCACTGGATCGTGGCCAGAAAAGTCGGGCCTTCCACGATCACTTTGTCGCCGGGGCCGATCAGGGTCTTGCCCAGCAGGTCCAGCGCCTGTTGGCTGCCGGTGGTGACGATCAGCTGCTCGGGCGACACGTCTTTGGCGCCCTTGTGCGCCATGAACTGGGCCAGTTGCTCGCGCAGCGGGTTGAAGCCCTCGGTCGCGCCGTACTGCAAGGCCGCACCCGGCTCTTGGGCGAGCGCCGCCTGGCTGGCCTCGCGGATGCCGTCCACGTCAAACATCGCGCTGTCGGGAAAGCCGCCTGCAAAACTGATGATGCCGGGCTTGCCCAGCAGCTTGAACAGCTCACGGATGGCCGAGGTTTCAACGTTGTTCAAGCGCTCGGCAAAGGGGACGGCATAAGAAGCGGACATGGGGAGACAATCGGGGCATGAAACAAGCATTCATCGAGCCGTTTTTCGCCACCCTCAAGGCGGCCAATCCGCAGCCCAACACCGAGTTGGAGTATACGAGCGTGTTCGAACTGCTGACCGCCGTTTTGCTCTCTGCGCAGGCCACCGATGTGGGCGTCAACAAGGCCACGCGCCGCCTGTTTCCAGTGGCCAACACGCCGTCAAAAATCCTCGCACTCGGGCTCGAAGGCCTGGAGTCGCACATCAAGACGATCGGCCTGTACCGCAGCAAGGCCAAGCACCTCATGGAAACCTGCCGCATCCTGGTCGAACAGCACGGCGGCCAGGTGCCGCGCACGCGCGAGGCCCTCGAAGCCCTGCCCGGCGTCGGCCGCAAAACCGCCAACGTGGTGCTCAACGTGGCTTTTGGCGAGCCCACCATGGCGGTGGACACCCACATCTTCCGGGTCGGCAACCGCACCGGCCTGGCGCCGGGCAAGACGCCCTACGAGGTCGAGATGCAGCTGCTCAAGCGCGTGCCTCCGGCCTACCTGGTGGACGCGCACCACTGGCTGATCCTGCACGGGCGCTATGTGTGCCAGGCGCGCAAGCCGCTGTGCGCGCAGTGCGCGGTCTCGGCCTGGTGCGATTTCAAGCCCAAGACGCGCTGAAAGCACGCCTGCACGCCCCGGCAAAAGCGGCCTTTGGTTTGCGCCTGCTGCCCAGCCACCGGGGTGGCGAACGGTAAAATCCCCGCACTTTGCGCCAGGCATTGCCCGCTCCCGCGGCCCCAGGCCCAGCGCTCTCACCCCCGCCCGCTTGCCCCCGGCCACACGGCCCAAGCAGTCTGTCCATTGGCCTTTTGAGACCCGAACCGCCCATGACGCGTGCCTTGCCCCGCGCCAGCCTCCACAGCGCCCCGCTCGTGCGTTTCCTGACGGAACACGCGCTGCTGACGCCGCAGCCCGCCCAAGACAATGTGGGCGAGCGGCTGGGCCAATGGCTGGATTTTCGGCAAGCCATCCCTTTGCACGCACTGCTGCAAACGCCCGAGCCCCCACCGGCCGCGGCGCCTCGCCGCGCCGTGGCCGATGCCACGGCGGTGCGCGCCCATGTGGACCAGACCCGCGCGCTGCTGACGGCGTCCATCCTGCACGCCAGCCCGGTGCCCGGCACGCCGCGCATCCCCTTGCCGGCCGACGCGCCCGCGCAGCCGCTGCAGCTCGCCCAGGCCTGGGAGCCCTACCGGCGCTACACCAGCACGCACCAGCGGCAGATGGCCGCCAGCATCGAAGCCCTGCGCACCCAGGTGCGCGCCACCGTGGCGCACGCCAGCAGCGCCTTGCACCAGTTGGCCCTGCTCGATGCGGCCTACGCACAGGCCTTGGGCGAGCGTGAAGCCCGCCTCTTGGCCAGCCTGCCGGCCAAGATGGAGATCCGCTTCATGCACCTGGCCAGCAGCGCGGCGGCCGAAGCACGGCCCAGCGCCGAAGGCCCTGTCCCAGCGACCGGCAAAGCCCCAGCGCCATCCACCCCACCCAAGCCCGACTGGCTGCTGCAGTTCGAGGGCGAATTGCAGCAAGCCTTGCTGGCCGAACTCGATTTGCGTCTGCAGCCCGTGCTCGGGCTGGTCGATGCCTACCAAGCGAAACACCCATGAAAAAACACCTGTTCACCCTCGCCTTTGTCCTGGGCCTGTTGGCCGTGGTCTGGGTGGCCGCCACCGCCTTTCCGGGCAGCGGCGGCAACCCGCTGGTGCTGCTGATGACGGTGGTGATCGGTGGCGTTTTCACAGCTGGCGCGCGCGAGCTGCAGCAGTTTCGCCGCAACTCCCTGGCCTTGGCCGAGGCCGTGCAGGCGGTGCCCGAGGCCCTGACCGATCTGGGCGAGTGGCTGGCCCGCGTGCCCGAAGGCCTGCGCCCCAGCGTGCGCCAACGCGTTGAGGGCGAGCGCGCCGCCTTGCCCGGGCCTGCCCTCACGCCCTACCTGGTGGGCCTGTTGGTCATGCTGGGCATGCTGGGCACTTTTTTGGGCATGGTGGTCACCCTGAGCGGCGCGGCTTTTGCCTTGCAGGGCGTGAGCGACATCCAGGGCATCCGCAGCGCGTTTTCCGAGCCGATCAAGGGCCTGGGCCTGGCCTTTGGTGCCTCGGTCGCGGGCGTGGCCACCTCGGCCATGCTGGGGCTGATGTCCACCCTGGTGCGGCGTGAGCGCCTGGCCGTGGCGCAAAGCCTGGACCTGGTCGTGGCCACCCGCTTGCGCGGTTTCTCGCTGGTGCACCAGCGCCAAGAAACCTACCGCGCGCTGCAGCAGCAAGCGCACACCTTGCCGGCCGTGGCCGCGCAACTCGAGCAGCTGATGACGCGCATGGCCCAGATGCAAGAGCAGCTCGGTGAGCGCCTGACCCGCAACCAGGAACACTTTCACCGCGAAGCGCGCGAGACCACCCAGGCGCTCGCGCAATCGGTCGAGCAGAGCCTGCGCAGCAGCCTCACCCAAAGCCTGCAAATGGCCGGCGACAGCCTGCGGCCCGTGGTGCAGGCCACCATGGACCACCTGGGCCAGCAGGCCGAAGCGGTGCAAGCGCGCCTGACCCAGAGTACCGAGCAACAGATCGCCACACTGGCCGACCGCTTTGGCCACACCACGGCCCAGGTGGCCGAGCGCTGGCAAGCCGCGCTGGCCGAGCACGAACGCACCAGCCAAGACAGCAGCGCACGCCTGGGCCAGTCCCTGGACGGTTTTGCGCAGACCTTCGACGCCAAGGCCCAGGAGCTGCTGGCGCGTGTCGAGCAGACCCAGGCCAGCCGCGAGGCCCAGCTCAGCGCCCTGCAGACCCAGCAGCTGCAAGCCTGGCAAGCCGCATTGCAGGCCACGCAGGCCCAGCTGCAGCAGAGCTGGCAAGACACCCATGCCCTGCAGCAAACGCAGCAAGCGCAAGTCGGCCAAGCCCTGACCCAGACCGCTGAAGCCTTGACCGAGCAGATGCGCACCCAAGCCACCCAGGTGCTGGCCGATGTGCAGCGCGTGGTGGGCGGCGCCGAAGACCTGATGCGCCAGCGCGTTGAGGCCGAAGCCCAATGGCTGGTCCAACACCAGCAGCGCAGCGCCGAACTGGCCGAGCAGCTGCGCCAGGAACTGGGCACCCTGCGCAGCCAGGAAGAGCAGCGCGGCCAGGCCGCTGTCGAGCGCCTGGGCCAGCTCGAAGCCGCCGTGGCCGAGCACCTCACGCGTTTGGGCACCGCGCTCGAAGCGCCGCTGACGCGCCTGATCGACACCGCCACCGAAGCGCCCAAGGCCGCGGCCGAAGTCATCGCCCAGCTGCGCGCGCAGATCAGCGCCAGCGTGGCCCACGACAACGAGCTGCTGCAAGAACGCACCCGCACGCTCGAAACCCTCAACGAGCTGCTGGACAGCATCCGCGCCTCGGGCCGCGAGCAGCGCGAGGTGATCGACGGCCTGGTCACCCGTTCGCAAGACATACTGGCCCAGGCCGGCGCGCAGTTCAGCACCCAGATGGGTCAAGAGTCGGACAAGCTGAGCAGCCTGGCCAGCGAGGTGCGTGCCAGCGCCATCGAAGTCGCCAGCCTGGGCGAATCCTTTGGCCTGGCCGTGCGCACCCTGCACGACTCGCACGAGAAAGTACTGGCCCAGCTGCAGCAAATCGAAGGCGCGCTGTCCAAGTCCATGGCGCGCAGCGATGAGCAGCTGGCCTACTACGTGGCGCAGGCGCGCGAGATCATCGACCTGAGCCTGAGCTCACAAAAAGACGTGCTCGATGCGCTCAGCCGCACCTCGGCCACGTCGGCCCCGGTCCTTGAAAGCCAAGCCTGATGCACGAGCTCGACACCGACCACGAACCCAGCGCACCGTCCTGGATGGCGTTTGGCGACCTCATGTCGGGGCTGCTGGGCGCCTTTGTGCTGCTGCTGGTGGGCGTGATGGCCGCGCAGCT
>JBDLTR010000071.1:0-3369 GCA_039805705.1 Pseudomonadota bacterium | reverse complement strand
TGCGGCAAGAGGTAGACAAACAGACCGGTGACGATCACGAACAGGATGTAGACCGCCAAGAAGGTGCGGCGCGAGATCTCGCGCGCACCCCCACGGTCTCGCCACAGCGAAAAGGCGGTTGCCAGGCCCTGCTCCATGTGGCGACGGGGCGGCGCTCAGGCGCGCAGGCGGTCGATCAGGCCATTGAGCTCATCGAGCGAGCCAAACTGGATGCTGAGCTCGCCCATCTCTTCGATTTTGCCCAGGCGTTTCACGCGCTTTTTGACCTTGACCTCGACCTGCGCCATCAGCAGGTCAGACAGTTCTTCTTCGACGCGGCGCACATCGCGCGATTTGTCTTTCTTGGGCTTTTGCGTCACCAGGTTGAATTCGGCGCTGAGTTTTTTGACCAGGCTCTCGGCCTCGCGCACCGACATTTTTTTGGCGCTGATCTGGTTGGCCGCGGTGATCTGGGCGGCCTTGTCCAGCGCCAGCAGCGCACGCGCATGGCCCATGTCCAGATCGCCAGCCATCAGCATGGTCTGCACCGGCTCGGCCAGGTTCAGAAGGCGCAGCAGGTTGCTCGCCGCGCTGCGCGAGCGGCCCACGGCCTGCGCGGCGGCCTCGTGGGTCAGGCCAAATTCGCGGATCAGGCGCTGCAGGCCCTGGGCCTCTTCGAGCGGGTTGAGGTCTTCACGCTGGATGTTCTCGATCAGCGCCATCGCGGCCGCGGCCTCGTTGGGCACCTCGCGCACCAGCACCGGCACCTTGTCCAGGCCCGCGAGTTTGGAGGCGCGGAAACGCCGCTCGCCCGCGATGATTTCGTGCTTGCCGGCATTCGGCCCTGTCGCCAAGCGGCGCACCAGGATCGGTTGCATGATGCCCTGCGCCTTGATGGACTCGGCCAACTCGTACAGGGCGCCCTCGTCCATGCGCGTGCGCGGCTGGTACATGCCGGGCACCATCTGGTCCAGCGCCATCAGCATGGGCGTGCCGGTCTCGGGTGCGGCGGCACTGCCATCGGCCGCTTCCACTTTGGGACCCAGCAGGGCTTCGAGTCCGCGGCCAAGGCCTTTGGGTTTCTTGGTGACCATGTTTTTCTTTCTCTTTTTTAGAAGAATTCACGCAGCCAGGCATGGCCCTGTGGCCAATCGCCCAGACCGCTGTCGGCGTTGATGTGCCCGGCCGGCCCGATGTCTGACCATTGTGCGCCCCAGTCGCGCGCCAGAGCTTGCGCTTTGTCCAGGGCCATGAACGGGTCGTCACGGCTGGCCACCAAGCGCACGGCGAACGGCAAGCGTGCGCGGTCGATGGGCGCCCAGCCCGGAATCTGCTCGCGCAGGTCGGCGCGCTCCACATCCGCCGGCGCCACCAGCAATGCGCCGCGGATGCGGCCGGTGTGGCGCGACACCGCCGCCCAAGCCGCGACCTGGATACAGCCCAGGCTGTGGGCCGCCAGCACGATGTCGGCGCCCTCGCCCGGCGTGTCGATCACGACCTCGTCCAGGCGCGCCAGCCAATCGCCCCGGCGCGGGCGCTGCCAGTCGTCCTGCTCGACCACGGCATGGCCGTGCAAGGCGGCCCAGCGCATTTGCCAATGCGTGGGGCCACTGCCTTGCCAGCCCGGCAGGATCAGGACCGTCGGTGTGCCCATGGGCTCAGAGTGTGGGCGCGCGTTGCACCAGCTCGCGCGCGAAGTCGAGGTAGGCCTGGCTGCCCTTGGCCGAAGGGTCGAACACCACACCGGGCAAACCGTAGCTCGGCGCCTCGGCCAGGCGCACATTGCGCGGGATCACGGTGTCGAAGACCTTCTCGCCAAAGTGCGCCTTGAGCTGGTCGCTGACCTGCATCTGCAAGGTGATGCGCGGGTCGAACATCACGCGCAGCAGCGCGATGATCTTGAGGTCCTGGTTGAGGTTGGCGTGCACCTGCTTGATGGTGTTGACCAGATCGGTCAGGCCCTCGAGGGCGAAGTACTCGCACTGCATGGGCACGATCACACCGTGCGCCGCGCACAGGCCGTTGAGCGTGAGCATGGACAGGGACGGCGGGCAGTCGATCAGCACGAAGTCGTAGTCGGCGTCGACCTGGGCCAGGGCATTTTTCAGGCGCTGGTCGCGGTGCGCCAGGTCGACGAGCTCCACTTCGGCACCGGCCAACTCGCGGTTGGCACCCAGCACCTTGTAGCCACATGGGCCGCCGTCGAGCGCCGCCTCGGCGATGCTGGCCGATTCGAGCAGCACGTCGTAAACGCTCAGTTCGAGCTGGCGCTTGTCGATGCCCGAACCCATGGTGGCGTTGCCCTGCGGGTCCAGGTCCACCAGCAGCACGCGCTGGCCGACCTTGGCCAAACCGGCGGCCAGGTTGACCGTGGTGGTGGTCTTGCCGACGCCGCCTTTTTGGTTCGCGATGCAAAAGATCTTGGCCATGGAACTGCCTTGTGTCATTTGGCGATGGCCAGCTTGAGGCCAAAACCGATCAGAAAAATACCGGCCAGCTTGCTCAGGGCGCTGCCCATGCGCGGGTGGGCACGCATGCGCTCGGCCAGGTGGTGCGTGAGCAGCGTCATGCCCAGGCCGTAAAAGAAGGTCAGCACAGCGATCGTCACCGCCATCACCGCGAAACTCAGCACGCCCAAGTGGTGGCGGGGGTCGACAAACAGCGGAAAGAAAGCCATGTAAAACACGATGGCCTTGGGGTTGAGCAAGGTGACCATGAGCGCCTGCTGGAAATACCGGCGCGGGCGGATGTTGAGCACCGGCGCGTCGCCGGGTTTGGCCTTGAGCATGTGCCAACCCAGCCAGGCCAGGTACACCGCCCCCAGCCACTGCACCGCCGAGAATGCGGCCGGGTAAGTGGCCAGCACCGCCGAGACCCCGGCCACCGCCGCCCAGAGCAAGACCTGGTCGCCCGCGATCACTCCGAAGGTGGCGGCCAGGCCACCCCGCACACCGCCCTTGCCGGTCGAGGTGATCAGCGCCAGATTGCCCGGCCCGGGAATGGCCAGGAAGAGCACGATGGCCGCTGCAAAAGCACCGTAATCGGGAATGCCAAAGAACATGGAATCGGGTGGGAAAAGGGCCCCGGAAGACCGCCCGGGGGTGTCGAGTGTACGCCAAGGCCCCAGAGACGGGCCTCAGAAAACGCTCAGTCCGGCGAAACTGGGCGCAGCCAGACCATGCAGCGCTCCACATCCAGGCCGGGTACGGTCAGTGGTTCCACGTGAAACACGCGCACACCGGCCGGCAAGCCATCGATTTCGCCCTGCGGGTGCTTGCCTTTCATGGCCATCCAGACGCCCTGCTCTGCCAAAGCGCCACGCGACCATTCCACGAAGTCCGGCAAGGCCGCAAAAGCCCGGCAGCAAACCACATCGAAAGGCCCGCTCAA
>JBDLTR010000070.1:0-27740 GCA_039805705.1 Pseudomonadota bacterium | reverse complement strand
GGCCGCTGGCTTTCGGGTCTGGTTGGTGGCTTTGGCGCGATGGCTGCGTGGCACCCCCTCCAACGAGGTGCAACCGGGGCGAACGGCATGGCAGGGGCAGTTGTGGGTATTTTGGCTTGGCTTGCTGTTGTTGATGCTGTCCAGTTGCGGCATGGAGTGGTCTCGCCTGCACCGATTGGAAGCAGGTTTGCCAGGCCACAGTGGCGGGGTGCTGGGGTATGGGGTGGGTTCGGCCACGCTGAGATGGCTGGGCTTCAACGGTTCTGCTGTACTGGGCATTGTGGCGGCGCTGATCGGTGTGGCCTTGGTGTTCCGGTTTTCCTGGGGGCAAGTGGCTGAAAATATCGGTGCCCGCTTGGATGCTCTGATCCAGTCACGCCATGAAAAACGCGAGATTGAAGAAGACATGGCTTTGGGACAGCAGGCTTTGCGCGAACGGGAACAGGCCTTGACCCCTTTGGCGATAGAACCAGCGTGGGACCTGGATACGGTGACGAATAGCCCGCCCGGTGGTCAACTGGATTTGCCCGAAGTGCCTGTGCCGCAAGCCAAGGCTGCGCCAAGGGTCATTGAACCTGGCGTGACAGATGTTCCGCGCAGCGAGCGCGTGGTCAAAGAGCGGCAAAAGCCCTTGTTCACGGACATGCCCGACAGCAAGTTGCCACAGGTGGATTTGCTCGATGCCCTCAATGTGCGCCAGGAAACGGTGTCACCCGAAACGCTGGAGATGACCAGCCGCCTGATCGAGAAAAAACTCAAGGACTTTGGTGTCGAGGTACGCGTGGTCGCTGCAGCCCCGGGTCCGGTGATCACGCGTTACGAGATCGAGCCCGCCACCGGGGTCAAAGGCTCGCAGGTTGTGAACCTGTCCAAAGACCTGGCGCGCTCGCTCAGTCTGGTGTCGATCCGCGTGATCGAAACGATTCCCGGAAAAAATTACATGGCGCTGGAGCTGCCCAACGCCAAACGGCAGTCGATCAAGCTCAGTGAAATTCTGGGCTCGCAGGTCTATCACGAAGCCAAGTCCATGCTGACCATGGGCCTGGGCAAAGACATCATCGGCAACCCGGTGGTGGCTGATCTGGCCAAAATGCCGCATGTGCTGGTGGCCGGCACCACGGGCTCGGGCAAGTCGGTCGGTATCAACGCCATGATCTTGTCGCTGCTCTACAAGGCCGAAGCCCGCGATGTGCGCTTGTTGATGATCGACCCCAAGATGCTGGAGATGTCGGTCTACGAAGGCATTCCGCACCTGCTGGCTCCGGTGGTGACCGACATGCGCCAGGCTGCGCACGGCCTGAACTGGTGCGTGGCCGAGATGGAAAAGCGCTACAAGCTGATGAGCAAAATGGGCGTGCGAAATCTGGCGGGTTACAACCAGAAAATCGACGAAGCCACTGCGCGCGAAGAGTTCATCTACAACCCCTTTAGCCTGACGCCGGACGATCCGGAACCGCTCAAGCGCCTGCCGCACATCGTGGTGGTGATCGACGAGCTGGCCGACCTGATGATGGTGGTGGGCAAGAAGATCGAAGAGCTGATCGCCCGTCTGGCCCAAAAGGCCCGTGCGGCGGGCATCCACTTGATATTGGCCACCCAGCGCCCCAGCGTGGACGTGATCACGGGTCTCATCAAAGCCAACATCCCGACCCGCATCGCGTTTCAGGTGTCGAGCAAGATCGACAGCCGCACCATCCTGGACCAGATGGGGGCCGAAGCCCTGCTGGGCATGGGCGCCATGCTGTACATGCCCTCGGGCCCGGGTTTCCCGATCCGGGTGCACGGCGCTTTTGTCAGCGACGAAGAAGTGCACCGCGTGGTGACCTACCTCAAGAGTCAGGGCGAGCCGGATTACATTGACGGCGTGCTTGAGGGGGGCACGGTGGATGACGATGGTGGCATGCTGGGCGAGGGCGACAACGCCGAAAAAGACCCGATGTACGACCAGGCCGTCGAGGTGGTTTTGAAAAACCGCAAGGCCAGCATCTCGCTGGTGCAGCGGCACCTCAAGATCGGCTACAACCGCGCAGCGCGGTTGGTCGAAGACATGGAAAAAGCTGGTCTGGTCAGTGCCATGAGTGGCAGTGGTCAGCGCGAAATTTTGGTGCCCGCACGGGCTGAGTGAAACCGATGAAAAGTCATTTTTGGTCGCGCCGCACGGCTTTCACCGCCTTGAGCAAGGGCTTGTTGGCCTTGTCAATGCTGGGCTTGATTGTTCCCGTTCAGGCCGACGGGGTGGACCTGTTGGCCCAGTTCATGAAGCAGGCCCGAAGCGGGCGCGCCGACTTCACCCAGGTGGTCACCTCGCCCAGCCGTGCGGGTCAGGCCCCGCGTGCCAAAACATCGAGTGGACGTTTTGAGTTCCAGCGTCCGGGCAAGTTCCGCTTTGATTACCGCAAGCCATTTGTACAAACCCTGCTGGCAGATGGTCAGACCCTGTGGCTGCACGATGTGGATCTGAATCAGGTCACGGCTCGTCCGCAGTCGCAGGTGCTGGGTTCGACGCCAGCTGCTTTGTTGACTGCCGCCTCCGACTTGCAGGCCTTGCAAGCCGATTTCCAGTTCAGCCCCGAGCCGGACCAGGGCGGCCTGCAATGGGTCCGCGCCACGCCCGTGCAGCGCGAGGGTCCCATCCGCTCGGTGATGCTCGGTTTGCGAACCAGCGTCGTCGGGCCAGAGTTGGCCGTGCTTGATGTGCAAGACAGCCTCGGTCAGCGCTCCTTGCTGACCTTTTCCGCCTTTGAGATCAACCCTGCTTTGCCTGCCAGTACCTTTGCCTTCAAGCCTCCGGCGGGTGCTGATGTCATCAAGCCTTGAATCATCAGGGTTCTTGTGATGAACGTCTCCCCCTTGTCGCCCCAAGCGCCGCTGGCCGAGCGCTTGCGCCCCCAGAACCTGGGTGAAGTCATTGGCCAGCAGCATTTGCTGGGCGAGGGCATGGCCCTGCGTTTGGCTTTTGAATCAGGACAGCCGCACAGCTGCATTTTGTGGGGGCCGCCGGGCGTGGGCAAAACCACCATCGCACGGCTCATGGCCGATGCGTTTGATGCGCAGTTTCTCAGCATCAGTGCGGTGCTGGGGGGCGTCAAGGACATCCGCGAGGCGGTTGAAAAAGCAGAGGCCGCCCGCACCGGTCTGCACCCGCAACGCACCATCATGTTTGTGGACGAGGTGCACCGCTTCAACAAAAGCCAGCAAGACGCGTTCTTGCCACATGTGGAAAGCGGTTTGTTCACCTTCATCGGAGCCACTACCGAGAACCCTTCTTTTGAAGTGAATTCGGCCTTGCTGTCGCGGGCGGCTGTTTATGTGCTGCAGCCCTTGTCCGAGGACGATTTGCGGCACATCGTCGTGCGGGCGCAGACCATCAATGCCATTCCGACCATCGAGCACGAAGCATTGGCTCGACTTTTGGCCTACGCCGATGGCGATGCCCGGCGCTTGCTCAACACGCTGGAAACCTTGGCCATGGCCGCCAAACAAGAGGCCATCGACCCGGTGACCGACGCTTGGCTGATGCGCGTGCTGGGCGAGCGCATGCGCCGCTATGACAAAGGCGGTGAACAGTTCTATGACACCATCAGCGCCCTTCACAAATCGGTGCGCGGCTCCGACCCCGATGCGGCCCTTTATTGGTTCGTGCGCATGCTCGATGGTGGTGCAGATCCTCGTTACATGGCCCGCCGACTGATTCGCATGGCCAGTGAGGACATTGGTTTGGCCGATCCGCGTGCGCTGCGCATGGCGCTGGACGCGGCCGATGTGTATGAACGACTGGGCAGCCCCGAGGGGGAATTGACGCTGGCGCAGTGTGTGATTTATCTGGCAGTGGCTCCCAAATCAAATGCCGCCTACAAGGCCTTCAACGAAGCCAAGGCTTGGGTCAAGAAAGACGGCACCCGTCCCGTGCCCATGCATTTGCGCAACGCACCCACCCGGCTCATGAAACAGCTGGACTATGGCAAGGGCTACCGCTATGCCCATGACGAAGAAGACGGCTTTGCGGCGGGCGAGCGCTATTTGCCCGAGGGCATGCCCGAACCTGGCTTTTACCGGCCGGTGCGTCGGGGTCTGGAGATCAAAATTGCCGACAAATTGGAAGAATTGAGAAAGAAAAATGCCGCCACAGGGTAAGTCCTGAGCCCCAAGAATGCTGACGCGATACTTTCTTTCACTACAATCCCGCCACCCCGCCCGATGACACTTCAATCTGGCGGGGTTTTTGCTAGTTGTCAGGACTCACCCAAAAGGTGATTCTTGACATGAGAACAACAACCGACGCGAAGATCCGCTAAGCGCAGATCAACAACGGAGAAATACATGGACGTCTTCTTCCAGCAGGTCATCAACGGCCTGGTCATGGGCAGCATGTACGCCTTGGTGGCCCTGGGCTACACCATGGTGTACGGCATCATCAACCTGATCAACTTTGCACACGGTGAAGTGCTGATGGTGGGGGCTCTGACGAGCTGGTCCGCCATCGGCATGATGCGTGACGCCATGCCGGGTGCACCAGGATGGGTCATCCTGATCCTGGCCACGCTGATTGCGTGTGTGGTGGCCGTGGTCTTGAACTATTCGATTGAAAAAATCGCTTACCGGCCCTTGCGCAACAGCCCCAAACTGGCCCCCCTGATTACCGCGATTGGCATGAGCATCTTGCTGCAGACCCTGGCCATGATCATCTGGAAGCCCAACTACAAGGCTTACCCGACATTGCTGTCGAGCACGCCGATCAACATGGGTGGTGTGGTCATCACGCCCACACAGGTCATGATTTTGGGCGTGACCGCTGTCTCATTGGCCCTTCTGATGTGGCTGGTCAATTACACTCGTCTGGGCCGTGCCATGCGGGCCACGGCCGAGAACCCCCGTGTGGCGGGTTTGATGGGCGTGAAGCCCGACATGGTGATTTCTGCCACCTTCGTGATCGGCGCCATTTTGGCGGCCATTGCGGGCGTGATGTACGCGTCCAACTACGGCACAGCGCAGCACGCCATGGGCTTTTTGCCTGGCCTGAAGGCCTTCACCGCGGCGGTGTTTGGCGGCATCGGCAACTTGTCGGGCGCCGTCATCGGCGGCATTTTGCTGGGCCTGATCGAAGCCATTGGCTCGGGCTACATCGGCCACCTCACGGGCGGTGTTTTGGGCAGCCATTACACCGACATCTTTGCGTTCATTGTCTTGATCGTCGTGTTGACCTTGCGTCCCTCGGGCCTCATGGGTGAACGTGTGGCCGATCGCGCTTGATGGAGCCGAACATGAAAAACAACAAGACACTTCAATACATCCTGATCGGTGCAGCGCTCATCGCCTTGCCCCTGATCCTGCAGATGTTCGGCAACGCTTGTGTGCGCATCGCCGACATGGCTTTGCTCTACATTTTGCTGGCCATTGGCCTGAACATCGTGGTGGGCTATGCGGGTTTGCTGGACCTGGGTTACGTGGCTTTCTTCGCTGTGGGGGCCTACATGTACGGCCTGCTGTCGTCGCCACACCTGACCAACACCTTTGCCTGGATCGCTGCGGCGTATCCCAATGGCATGCACATGCCCATCTGGCTGATCGTGCCGGTGGGGGCGGCGCTGGCCGGTTTGTTTGGCATGTTGCTGGGTGCGCCCACACTCAAGCTGCGCGGTGACTATTTGGCCATCGTGACTTTGGGCTTTGGCGAAATCATCCGCGTGTTCATGAACAACCTGGACCACCCGGTCAACATCACCAACGGCCCCAAGGGCCTGGACCAGATCGATCCGATTTCGATTTTTGGGCTGAACCTGGGCAAGAAACTGATGATTGGCGATTTTGAAATCGCTTCGGTCTCGCTGTATTACTACCTGTTCCTCAGCTTGGTGCTGGTCACGATTTTGATCTCGCACCGACTGGAAATTTCCCGCATTGGCCGCGCCTGGATGGCGATCCGCGAAGACGAAATTGCAGCCAAAGCCATGGGCCTGAACACCCGCAACCTCAAGCTGCTGGCCTTTGGCATGGGCGCCACCTTTGGTGGCGTCTCGGGCGCCATGTTTGCGGGCTTTCAGGGCTTTGTCTCACCCGAGTCTTTCAGCCTGATGGAGTCGGTGATGATCGTGGCCATGGTGGTGCTGGGCGGCCTGGGCCATTTGCCGGGCGTGATCCTGGGGGCGATCTTGCTGTCGGCGCTGCCCGAGGTGCTGCGCTATGTGGCCGGACCGCTGCAAGAGATGACCGACGGCCGTCTGGACGCCGCCATCTTGCGCCAGCTGCTGATCGCCCTGGCCATGATCGTTGTCATGCTGTTGCGCCCGCGCGGCCTGTGGCCCACGCCCGAGCACGGCCAATCCCGGGTGCAACGTTGAGGTGATGGCCATGACACAAGACACCGTTTTGCGCGTCGCCGGCATCTCCAAGCGTTTTGGCGGCTTGCAGGCCCTCAGCGACGTGGGCATCACCATCGCACGCGGTCAGGTCTATGGCCTGATCGGGCCCAACGGCGCTGGCAAGACCACCTTCTTCAACGTGATCACCGGCCTGTACACGCCCGACAGCGGCAGCTTCGAGCTGGCCGGCAAGCCCTACAAGCCCAGCGCGGTGCACGAGGTCGCCCAGGCTGGCATCGCGCGCACCTTCCAGAACATCCGCTTGTTCGCAGAGATGACGGCGCTCGAGAACGTGATGGTGGGTCGCCATGTGCGCACCCGCGTGGGCCTGCTGGGTGCGATCTTGCACACACCGGCCTTCAAGGCCGAGGAGGCCGCGATCGCCGCGCGCGCCCGCGAGTTGCTCGACTACGTGGGCATTGCCCAATACGCCGACCACAAGGCGCGCACGCTCTCGTACGGCGACCAGCGCCGGCTGGAGATCGCACGCGCCTTGGCCACCGACCCGCAGCTGATCGCCCTGGACGAACCGGCCGCCGGCATGAACGCGACCGAGAAAGTGCAGCTGCGCGCGCTGATCGACCGCATCCGCCGCGACAACCGCACCATCTTGCTGATCGAGCACGACGTCAAACTGGTGATGGGCTTGTGCGACCGCGTCACCGTGCTCGACTACGGCAAGCAGATCGCCGAAGGCACACCGGCCGAGGTGCAAAGGAACGAGAAAGTCATTGAAGCCTATCTGGGCACGGGAGCGCACTGAGATGGCCGACACACTGCTCAAAGTCCACGGCCTGCAAGTGGCCTATGGTGGCATCCAGGCCGTCAAGGGTGTGGACATGGAGGTGCGCGAGGGCGAGCTCGTGAGCCTGATCGGCTCGAACGGTGCCGGCAAGACCACCACCATGAAGGCCATCACCGGCACCTTGCCCCTGCAGACCGGTGACATCGAGTACCTGGGCCGCAGCATCCAGGGCCAAGGCCCCTGGGACCTGGTGCAACAAGGCCTGGTCATGGTGCCCGAGGGGCGTGGCGTGTTCACCCGCATGAGCATCGCCGAAAACCTGCAAATGGGCGCCTACCTGCGCCAGGACACGGCGGGCATCGCGCGTGACATCGAGCGCATGTTTGCGCTGTTTCCCCGATTGCGTGAGCGCCAAGACCAGTTGGCCGGCACCTTGTCCGGTGGCGAACAGCAGATGCTGGCCATGGCCCGCGCCCTCATGGCCCAACCCAAGGTCTTGCTCTTGGACGAACCGTCCATGGGCTTGTCGCCGATCATGGTCGACAAGATTTTCGAGGTCGTCAAAGACGTGCATGCCCAGGGCATGACCGTGGTGCTGGTGGAGCAAAACGCCAGCCGCGCGCTGGCCATGGCCAACCGGGGTTACGTGATGGACTCGGGCCTCATCACCATGCAGGGCATCGGTCAGGATTTGCTGGCCGACCCCAAAGTGCGCGCGGCGTATTTGGGGGAGTGAGGCTCAAGCGCTGCCGGCTCAGGCCTGCTTGTCGGCTTCGCTGGTGAACGAGTCGGCGTAGAACTCGTCCGCGGGCAAGCCGCCTTGGGCCACGTAGTCGTGCTGCGCTGATTCGACCACGATGGGCGCGCCGCAGGCGTAGACCTGAAAGCCCGACAGGTCCGGGTGGTCTTGCAGCACGGCCTGGTGCACAAAGCCGGTGCGGCCGGTCCATTGGTCTTCGGCCTCGGCGTTTGAAATCACGGGCACGAACTTCAGGTGGGGCATGGCCGCGCACTGCGCCTGCACCCAGTCGGCCATGTACAGGTCGGCCGGGCGGCGGCCGCCCCAATACAGCGTGGCCGGGCGGGTGATGCCGAGGTGGCGCATGTGCTCGATCAGCGCCTTGATGGGGGCAAAGCCCGTGCCCGAGGCCAGCAGCACCATGGGCTTGTCCGAGTCTTCGCGGAGGTAGAAGCTGCCGTAGGGCCCTTCGGCGCGCAGGATGTCTTTTTCTTTCATGGTCGAGAAGACCACGTCGGTGAACTTGCCGCCGGGCATGTGGCGGATGTGCAGCTCGACCATGGGCGGCGTGGCCTCCAGCGTGTGCGGCGCGTTGGCCATGCTGTAGCTGCGGCGCGAGTTGTCGCGCAAGATGAACTCGATGTACTGCCCGGCGCGGAACTTCATCGGGTCGTTCGCCGGCAATTGCAGCTGGAGCACCACCACGTCGTGCGATTTTTTCTCGAGGCTGGCCACGCGCACCGGCATTTTCTTGACCGGCAAAGCGCCCTCTGCGGTGACCTGTTTGGATTCCAGCACCACATCGCTTTGCGCGGTGGCACAGCAGGTCAGCACCAGGCCTTGGGCTTCTTCCTCGTCGCTCAGGGCTTTGGCCTGGTGCGGGCCGTGCACCACGGTGCCCGAGACCTTTTTGCATTTGCACGAGCCGCAGGCGCCGTCTTTGCAGCCGTAGGGCAGGCCGATGCCTTGGCGGATGCCGGCGGCCAGCAGGGTCTCGGAGGCCTCGGCCTGGAAGCTGCGGCCGCTGGGTTGAACGGTGATCTGGAAGCTCATGTTTTCGGTATCCTTGCAGGGTTTTTTCACCCGGAACCCCTGATTTTGCCTTCAAACCAGACGCCCCTCGGGGCCTTGCCCGCCCGCTTTCGCCGCCCCCGCGTGCTCATCGTGGGTTGCGGTGACGTGGGCCTGCGCAGCGCCGGTGTGATGGGCGCCCCCAAACCGCAGCGTGTGCGTCTGCTGGCCCTCACCTCATCGCCCGAGCGCGTGCGTTTGCTGCGCGCCTGCGGCATCACGCCGCTGCAGGGTGATCTGGATGACGCGGCCAGCCTGCGCCGCCTGTCGGGTCTGGCACAGCGCGTGCTGCACCTGGCGCCCCCGCCCAGCGATCGCCGCGGCGAGGTCGAGCGCGACCCGCGCACCCGCGATCTGCTGCGCGCACTGCGCCGCCGCAGCCCGCCAGCAGCCTTGGTCTACGCCTCGACCACCGGCGTTTATGGCGATTGCCAGGGCCAGCGCGTGGATGAAACCCGGCTGCTGCAGCCCCACACCCCGCGCGCGCAACGCCGCGTCGATGCCGAGGCCTGGGTGCGGCTCTTGGGCCGCTCAGGCGTGCGCAGCACGGTGTTGCGCGTGCCCGGTATTTACGCCCAGGACCGCGAAGGCGGTACACCGCGCGAGCGCCTGCTCAAGGGCACGCCGGTCTTGCAGGCGCAGGACGACGTTTACACCAACCACATCCACGCCAACGACCTGGCGCGCGCCTGTGTGCTGGCACTCTGGCGCGGTCGTCCGCAGCGCGCGGTGAACGTGTGCGACGACACCGACATGAAGATGGGCGACTATTTCGACCTGGCGGCCGACCTCATGGGCCTGCCACGCCCACCGCGCGTGCCGCGCAGCACGGCGCAGACAGCCTTGCCTTTGATGCTGCTGAGCTTCATGAGCGAGTCGCGCCGGCTCGACAACACCCGCATGAAACAAGAGTTGCGCCTGGTGCTGCGCACGCCCCATGTGCGCCAGGGCCTGAGCCCACAGGGCGGTTTGTTCGGAGCCTGAGGTGGACAGCCTGCGCATCGACAAATGGCTGTGGGCCGCGCGCTTTTACAAAACCCGCAGCCTGGCAGCCGACGAGATCGGCAAAGGCCGTGTGCAGGTCAACGGCCAGGACGCCAAACCCTCGCGCGAGGTCAAGCCTGGCGACCGCGTGCGTTTGCGCCAGGGCTTTGTGCAGCGTGAGGTCATCGTGCGGGGGCTCAGCGCCGCGCGCGGGCCCGCCCCAGTGGCCCAGCAGCTCTACGAAGAAACGCCCGAGAGCATCGCCGCCCGCGAGGCCGCCGCCCAGCAGCGCCGCCTGGCCGCCGAGCCGGCGCTGAGCATCGAGCAAGGGCGCCCCACCAAGCGCGAGCGCCGCCAGATCGACCAGGCCTGGAACGAGCGTTGGAGTGCGGGTGTGGACTGAGCACCAAAGCCGCCACATGGCGTGTGGGTTTGTGAGTCTGGTGTTGAGGGCTATAATTTTTATATGTCTCGCAAGCCAACAAAAAACCAATGGGAGACGCTGATACGGCATTTGGCGGCAGAGAGTGGGAGCGTGTTTTTCACGCGCCATGCCTTGGCCCGGATGCGCGAGCGGCACATCACAAGGCTGCAAGTTCTTGAGGTCTTGCAGCGGGGCGTGATTCGGCGCGAGCCTGAGCCAGACCTGAAAACCGGCTATATGCAATGCCGCATGGAGCGGGCTATTGCGGGCCGAAACATGGGCGTTGTGCTGGCATTGGAAGGCCCGAGCGCCGTATCTGGGATCGTTGTAACTGCATTGCTGATTGGAAGTTGACCATGTACCACTACACCGACGCGGGCTTGCGCAATGTCTGGCTGGCCAACGGCTACAAGGTGCAAAAAACCCCTTACGGCGAAGCGGTGGCCATTGATGACCTGCAAGGCCTGACCGATGCCATTTGCCTGGCCTTGAGCAAGAAGCCGTCCAAACTCACTGGCGCAGAGTTTCGCTACCTGCGCAATGGCCTGATGCTGTCGCAACCGAGCTTGGGGCAAATGCTGGGTGTCAGTGGGCAGGCGGTGGCCATTTGGGAGAAGACCGGCAAGGTACCCAAGATGGCTGACGCGATGATCCGATTGATCTGCACGGCCCACATCAACGGCCATGAACAGGTCAAAAACATTGTGACGGTCCTCAACGAATCCGAGCGTTTCACGGTGACCCTGCGCGAAACCGCCAAAGGCTGGCGGGCCAGCACAGAGGCCGGGGCCAAGCCCGCTCGCGCGCCACACCGAATCCAGCGCACCACGGCGCTGGCCTGAGCAAGATGTGCCCCTGAATGTGCCCCCGGATGCAGGCATATTGCGTCGGACTACCTCGGACGACAGGAAGCTGGTTTTCAGAGGGGAAAAGAAAAAGTCCGCACCGTGTTGAACGTGTGCGGACTTGAATGTGGTGCCCGGGGCCGGAATCGAACCGGCACGCCTTGCGGCGGGGGATTTTGAGTCCCCTGCGTCTACCAATTTCACCACCCGGGCAGGGTCGAGGCAGGCCGCGATTATGGCACAGCCCGCCCCCCGCATCCGGCTCAAGTTGCCAGCGCTGGTGCCGATGTGAACGATGATGGGGCCGAGTGCTCCACCCAGAGAACCACACCATGACTTTGACCGCACACCGTTGGCCCGCTGCCGCCCTCGCTTTGGCGGGCCTGGCCTTGGCCATGGGCGCGCACGCGCAGGCGCCGGCCGCCCCTGCCGCGGCTGCAGCCGCCAGCGCGCCGGCGGCCAGCAAGCCCGCCCGCAAGAGCTCGGCCGCCAGCATGGGGTGCTCGGTGGCCGAGTTCCGCACCTTGAGTTATGACACCCACGTGCCCACCGAGCGCGCAGACCTGGCGATGCAATGGCTGCGCAGCCAAGGCCCGCGCTGCACCGAAGAGCAAATCCTCACGATCCGCGCCAACCGGGCGCTGTGGCTGGGGGTGGCGGACACCGTGGCCATCATGGGCTGGGTCGACCGCCTGGTCGAGGTGGTGCAGGCGGGGCGTCCAGAACTGCTGCAGTCGATGTACGCCTCGACGGTCCCCGATCGTGGGGCTTCGATGGAGGTGTTGCGCGTCAACGGGGGCACCCGACCGGTGGTGCCACCGCCGCCCGCTGCACCCCCGATGGTGATGGGCGTGCAGGTGCCGCCGCCGGCACCGCCAATGGCGCCACCCCCGCGGCCGCCCTACATGCCACCGCAGTGAGCCCTGCCCACGCGGGCCGTGGGGGCGCGTGAGTTGTGGCACAGTTGCAGCATGAATTACCCCACCATCGAAGACGCGATCGGCCGCACCCCCCTGGTGGCCCTGCAGCGCCTGAGCGCGGCCGACAGGCAGGCGCGCGGCAACGTGATCCTGGGCAAGCTCGAAGGCAACAACCCGGCTGGCTCGGTCAAAGACCGCCCTGCGCTGTCCATGATCCGCCGTGCCGAAGAGCGCGGTGAAATCAAACCTGGTGACACCCTGATCGAAGCGACCTCGGGCAACACCGGCATCGCGCTGGCGATGGCGGCGGCCATCAAGGGTTACCGCATGATCCTCATCATGCCCGAGGACCTGTCGATCGAGCGGGCGCAGACCATGAAGGCGTTTGGGGCTGAGCTGATCCTCACGCCCAAGAGCGGTGGCATGGAATACGCGCGCGATCTGGCCGACAACATGGCCGCGCAGGGCAAGGGCCGCATCCTCGACCAGTTCGCCAACCCCGACAACCCGCGCATCCACTGCGAGACCACCGGCCCCGAGATTTGGGAGCAGACCGGCGGCAAGGTCACGCACTTTGTGAGCGCCATGGGCACCACCGGCACCATCACCGGTGTGTCGCGCTACCTCAAAGAAAAGAACCCGGCGATCCGCATCATCGGCGCGCAACCCAGCGAGGGCTCGCGCATCCCCGGCATCCGCAAGTGGCCGCAGGAATACCTGCCCAAAATCTACGACCCCAGCCATGTCGATGAGCTGGTCTATGTGAGCCAGGCCGACGCCGAAGACACCTGCCGCGAACTGGCACGCACCGAAGGCATCTTTGCCGGCATCTCCGCCGCAGGCGCTTGCTGGGTCGCGCAGCAGGTGGCGGCCAGCGTGCGCGATGCGACCATCGTCTTCATCGTCTGCGACCGCGGCGACCGTTATCTGTCCACCGGCGTTTTTCCGGCCTGAAGCCCCGCACGAGCCTGACCATGGCCGAATACCGCTTTTGCCCCCAGTGCGCCACGCCCCTGGCCTGGCTCAACCAGATGGAAGACAGTGGCGAGGTGTTGCGCTTGCGCTGCCCCGCCTGCGACTTTGTGCACTGGAACAACCCCACGCCGGTGCTCGCGGGCATTGTGCAGGTGGGTGAGCAGGTGCTGCTGGCGCGCAACGCGGCCTGGCCGGGCCGGCGCTTTGCACTGATCACCGGCTTCATGGAAGCCGGTGAAACGCCCGAAGACGGCATCCGGCGTGAGATCAAAGAAGAAACCCACCTCGACGTGCGAGCGTTACAACTCGTGGGGGTGTACGACTTCCAACGGATGAACCAGGTCATCATCGCCTACCATGCGTGCGCCGAGGGGCAGGTGCGGCTCTCGCCCGAGTTGGCCGAGTACAAGATGTTTGACCTCAAAGACCTGATCTGCTGGCCCGCAGGCACCGGCTACGCGCTGGGCGACTGGTTGCGCACCCAAGGCATCGAGCCGACTTTCATGAGTTGGGCCGAACGCGAGGCCCAAAGCCAGGAGAACAACACGTGAACGTGGACAAAGAGATCGACACCAGCGGGCTGAACTGCCCGCTGCCCATCCTCAAGGCCAAGAAGGCGCTGACCGATCTGCAAAGCGGCCAGACCCTCAAGGTGATCGCCACCGACCCCGGCTCTTGGCGCGACTTCGAGGCCTTCGCCAAACAGACCGGCAACACGCTGGTGTCGCAGGAAAAAACCGAGTCGAACTTCGTCTACGTGCTGCAACGCCGCTGAACGCTGCGCCGCCAAACACAAAGGGCGCCCATTCGAAAAATGGGCGCCCTTTGTGTGGTGTGAACGCGTTCAGCCCAGACGCTGCAGCTGCTCTTTCACCTTGGCCAGGGTCGCGCCAAACTCGGCCACGCGTTTTTTCTCCTGCTCGATCACGGCCGGCGGGGCTTTGGCCACGAAAGCCTCGTTGGCCAGCTTGCCGTTGGCCTTGGTGATCTCGCCTTCCAGGCGTGCGGCCTCTTTGGCCAGGCGCGCTTTTTCCGCGGCCACGTCGATTTCCATGAACAGGCACAGGCGCGCTTCGCCGACCACGGCCACAGGCGCGGCCTGGGCGGCGGCGGCCCAGTCGGCCTCGTGGTCGAAGACCTTGACCTCGCTGAGCTTGGCCAGGGCCTGCAGCACAGGGGCCGCTTCGCGCATGAACTCGGCGTCACCGACCACATACATGGGCAGGCGGGTGGCGGGCGAGACGTTCATCTCGCCGCGCAGGTTGCGGCAGGCATCCACCAGGCCCTTGAGCTTGGCCACATGGGCTTCGGCCACCGGGTCGATGCGCTCGCGCTGGCTCACCGGGTAAGCGGCGATGCTGACCGAGTCGCCCGCACGGCCGGCCACCGGCGCGACCTTTTGCCACAGGGCTTCGGTGATGAAGGGGATGATCGGGTGCGCCAGGCGCAGCAGGGTCTCGAGCGTGCGGATCAGTGTGCGGCGCGTGGCGCGCTGCTGCGCCTCAGCGCCGGTGTTGATCTGCACCTTGGCGATCTCGAGGTACCAGTCGCAGAATTCGTTCCAGACGAAGTCGTAGATCGTGTTGGCCACGTTGTCCAGGCGGTATTCGGCAAAGCCCTTGGCCACCTCGGCCTCGACGCGTTGCAGCTGCGACACGATCCAGTGGTCGGCCTGGCTGAAGCTGAGGTAGCCGTGCGCCTTGCCGCCGACCGAGCACTCTTCTTTGGTGTGCTCCATCAGGCCGCAGTCCTGGCCTTCGCAGTTCATCAGCACGAAGCGGGTGGCGTTCCACAGCTTGTTGCAGAAGTTGCGGTAGCCCTCGCAGCGCTTGCTGTCGAAGTTGATGCTGCGGCCCAACGTCGCCAGCGCCGCAAACGTGAAGCGCAGCGCATCCGCGCCATAGGCGGGGATGCCTTCGGGGAATTCTTTTTCGGTCTGCTTGCGCACCTTGGGTGCGGTCTCGGGTTTGCGCAGGCCTTGGGTGCGTTTGTCGAGCAGCGGCTCCAGGCTGATGCCGTCGATCAGGTCCACCGGGTCGAGCACATTGCCCTCGGACTTGCTCATCTTCTTGCCCTGCGCGTCCAGCACCAGGCCGTGGATGTACACATGCTTGAACGGCACACGCCCGGTGAAGTGCGTGGTCATCATGATCATGCGGGCGACCCAGAAGAAGATGATGTCGTAGCCGGTCACCAGCACGCTGCTGGGCAGGTAGAGGTCGTAGTCCTGGGTCTTCTCGGGCCAGCCCATGGTGCTGAAGGGCACCAGCGCCGACGAGTACCAGGTGTCGAGCACGTCTTCGTCGCGCTTGAGCGTCTTGCCGGGGGCCTTGGCCTGCGCTTCGGCTTCGTTGCGGGCCACGTACACCTGGCCGTCTTCGTCGTACCAGGCCGGGATCTGGTGGCCCCACCAGAGCTGGCGCGAGATGCACCAGTCCTGGATGTTGTTCATCCACTGGTTGTAGGTGTTGACCCAGTTCTCGGGCACAAAGCTGACCTGGCCCGACTGCACCGCGTCGATGGCCTTTTGCGCGATGCTCTTACCGGTGGCGTCGCCCTGGCCCACCTGATTCATCGCGACGAACCACTGGTCGGTCAGCATGGGCTCGATCACCTGGCCGGTGCGCGCGCAGCGGGGCACCATGAGCTTGTGCTTTTTCACTTCGACCAGCTGGCCAGCGGCTTCGAGGTCGGCCACCACGGCCTTGCGGGCCACGAAGCGGTCCAAACCACGGTATTTCTCGGGCGCCTTGTCGTTGACGGTCGCGTCCAGGTTGAGCACGCAGATCATCTCCAGCTGGTGGCGCTGGCCGACCTGGTAGTCGTTGGTGTCGTGCGCGGGCGTGACCTTGACCACGCCGGTGCCAAAGTCCTTGTCCACGTACTCGTCGGCGATCACGGGGATGGTGCGGTTGCACAGCGGCAGCTTGACCTGCTGGCCAATGAGGTGTTTGTAGCGCTCGTCTTCGGGGTGGACCATGACGGCCACGTCGCCCAGCAGGGTCTCAGGTCGGGTGGTGGCCACCGTGAGGCTGCCCGAGCCATCGGTCAGGTCGTAGCGGATGTGCCACATCGAGCCGTCTTCTTCCTCGCTCTCGACTTCCAGGTCCGACACCGCGCTCATCAGCACCGGGTCCCAGTTGACCAGGCGCTTGCCGCGGTAGATCAGGCCTTGCTCATAGAGCTGCACAAAGGTCTCGGTCACCACCTTGGAGAGCTTGTCGTCCATGGTGAAGTACTCGCGGCTCCAGTCCACGCTGTCGCCCATGCGGCGCATCTGCTGGGTGATGGTGTTGCCCGACTGTTCCTTCCACTCCCACACCTTGGCGACAAAGTTCTTGCGCGCCTCGGCTGGGGTCGGCCCCATGTCGTGGCGGCTGATGCCCTGGCCCTGCAGCTGGCGTTCGACCACGATCTGGGTGGCGATGCCCGCGTGGTCGGTGCCGGGAATCCAGGCGGTGTTGAAGCCCATCATGCGGTGGTAGCGCGTGAGGCTGTCCATGATGGTCTGGTTGAAGGCGTGGCCCATGTGCAGCGTGCCGGTCACATTGGGCGGCGGCAGCTGGATGGCAAAGGCCGGCGCACCCTCTTTGGCGGCCTGGGTGCCGCGGAAGCCGGCCACACCGTAGCCGCGCTTTTCCCACTCGGGGCCCCAGTGGGCTTCGAGGGCGGCGGGTTCGAAAGACTTGGACAGGCTCTCCAGGCCGGGCTGGGCGGGGGTGGTGCTCATGGTGGGGTCTTGCAATCAGGTGCGCGGCGCCGTGTGCGCCGACAGCGGCCCGGGCGGGCCAAAACCCTCGATTTTAGCGGGCCGCACCCCCGCGGCCCGGGCCGGCAAGACCTCAGTCCATGCGGATGTTGGCCGCCTTGATGGCCTTGGCCCAGTCGGCGGTTTCGCGCTCGAGCACGCGCGTGGTCTCGGCCGGCGGCAGGTAGCGCACCTCGATGCCGGCGGCATCGGCGCGCTGGCGGGTTTCGGGCAGCTCCATCGCCCGCTTGAGGTCGCTGCTGAGCTTGCCGATCACCTCGCGCGGTGTGCCGGCGGGCGCGTAGAGCGCCACCCAGGATTCGAGCTCGAAGTTGGACAGGCCCGCTTCGGCCACGGTGGGCACCTGCGGCATGCCGGGGTGGCGGCTCTTGCCGGTCACGGCCAGGGCCTTGAGCTTGCCCGCCTGCACGTGCTGCATGACCGAGGGCGGCGTGGTGATGAAGACCTGCACCTGGCCGGCCAGCACGTCGGCGATGGCCTGGCCCGAACCCTTGTAGGGCACGTGCGTCATCTGCGCGCCGGTCTGCATCTTGAAGATCTCGGTGCCGATGTGCGAGACCGAGCCATTGCCCTGCGAGGCGTAGTTGAGCTTGTCGGGGTTGGCCTTGGCGTAGGCGATGAACTCGCGCAGCGTGTTGGCCGGCACCGAGGGGTGGACCGCGACCACGTTGGTGGCCACCGTGATCAGGCCCACCGGCGTCAGGTCCTTGGGCTCCCAGGGCAGCTTGTCCATCAGGATCGGGTTGGCGATGTGGTAGCCCGAGTAAGAGACCAGCAGGGTGTAGCCGTCCTTGGCGCCGCGCGCCACCTGCTGGTAGGCCAGGTTGCCGCTGCCACCGGGTTTGTTTTCGATCACCACCGATTGCCCGATCACCTTGGCCAGGCTGTCGCCGGCCAGGCGGGCCGAGGTGTCGACCAGGCCGCCAGGCGGGTTGGGCACGACCAGGCTGATCGAGCGCGAGGGGAAGGCCTGCGCCCAGAGCGTCAGGGGCAGTGCCAGGGCCAGGCCCGCGAGCATGCGGCTGGCCAGACGGCGTGAAGGGGTCATGGTGTTGTCTCCTGTGTTTGTCTGTGGAATGAGGGGTCTGCGCTCAGCGCATGCCGATGCGCGCCTGCGGCCCGAACACGCCCGCCGCCTCTTTGGGCGGGCAGCGCCAGTATTGCGGCGACGCGGGCGTGTGCGCCTGCAGCTGGGCGGCGGCGTGCCAGCCCCAGCGCGGGTTGTAGAGGAAGGCGCGGGCCAGGGCCACCAGGTCGGCATCGCCGCGCTGGAGCACGCCCTCGGCCTGCGCCGCCTCGGTGATCAGGCCCACGGCGATGGTGGGCAAGCCGGTGTGCGCTTTGACGGCGCGCGCCAGGGGCACCTGGTATTCGGGCCCGAGGGCAATCTTTTGCTGCGGCGAGACACCGCCGGAGGACACGTGCACGAACTGCGCGCCCACACGCTGCAGGCGGGCGCTGAGTTCGGCGGTTTCCTCGACGGTCCAGCCGCCCTCGACCCAATCGGTGCCCGACAGCCGGATGCCCAGTGTGCCGTCGAACACCTCGCGCACCCCCTGGAACACCTCCACCACGAAACGGATGCGCTGCTCGAAGCCGCCGCCATAGCCGTCTTGCCGCTGGTTGGACAAGGGCGAAAGGAACTCGTGCAGCAGGTAGCCGTGGGCGCCATGCAGCTCGATGGCGTCGATGCCGATGGCCTGGGCGCGGCGGGCGCTGGCCACAAAGTCGGCTTTGACCTGGGCCAAGCCCTCTGCGCTCAGTTCGGTCGGCGCGGGCTCCTGCGGCAGGTGAGGCAGGGCGCTGGGCCCCAGCGGCTGCCAGCCGCCGTCTTGCGGCGCGATCAGCATGCCGCCGCGCCAGGGCACCTCGCTCGAGGCCTTGCGTCCGGCGTGGCTGAGCTGGATGCACACCGGCATGGCGGGTGCATTGTGGCGGGCGCGTGCGAGTGTGTCGTGCAGGGCTGCTTGGGTGGCGTCGTCCCACAGGCCCAGGCAGCCGGGGCTGATGCGGCCCTCGGGCGAGACGGCGGTGGCTTCCAGGGTGAGCAGGCCAGCGCCGCTGTTGAGCAGCTGGGTCCAGTGTGCAAGGTGCCAGTCTTGGGCCAGCCCATCGACGGCCGAGTACTGGCACATCGGCGCAATCACGATGCGGTTGGCCAGGGTCAGCGAGCCGCGCGGCGCCTCGAAGGTGAAGGGGGTGAACAGCAAACTCATGCGCGGCATGCTACCCAAGATCACCGCCGCCGCGCAGGGCGGGCTTGCCACGAGGGAGACACCCGGGGCTCAAACTGAAGCCCAAAGCGTCCATTCGGGCGGCAGCGGCGCCTGCACCGCCAGCGTGGCCGCCGTGGCCGGGTGCTGCAGTTGCAAGTGCAGCGCGTGCAGCCACAGCCGCTGGACACCCTGGTGCGCGGCCACGGCGCGGTTGAGTGGCCCCTTGCCGTGGGTGGCGTCGCCCAGGATCGGGTGGGCGATGTGCTTCATGTGCCGCCGCAGTTGGTGCCGCCGACCCGTCAGCGGCTGCAGGTCGACCTCGGCCCAGCGCCAGCGCGGGAAGTCGCCTTGGGGGATGGGCAGCTCGCCACGGCGCAGCGTGCGCAGCCGGGTTTGCGCGCTTTGCACCTCGGTGCGCTCGTGGCGCATGTCGTCGGGCATGCGCTTCAAGGCATGGTCGATGAACACCTCGTCCGCAGGCCAGCCGCGCACGATGGCGCGGTAGCTCTTGTGCAGGCCCTCGCCGCTTTCAAAGCGCTGGCCCATGTGGCGGGCGGTCTCGGCATCGAGCGCGAACGCCAGCACGCCGCTGGTGCCCTTGTCGAGCCGGTGCAGCGGCCACACCGCCCGCCCAATCTGGTCGCGCAAGGCCTGCAGCACCCAGCGCGATTCCCCCTTGTCCAGTGGGGTGCGGTGCACCAGCCAGCCGGCGGGTTTGTTGACGATGGCGAGATAATCGTCCTGATAAAGGATATCGAGCATGCTGTTCTTATTGTCCCCCGCCAAATCGCTGGATTACGACACGCCTGCGGGCGATGTGCCGCACACCCTGCCGCACTTCACGGCCCAGGCGGCCGAGCTGATCGAGGTGCTGCGCCCGTACTCACCCCATCAGATCGCCGAGCTGATGGACCTGTCGGACGCGCTGTCGGTGCTCAACGTCGCGCGCTACGAGGCCTGGAGCCCCAAGTTCACGGCCAAGAATGCCAAACAGGCGGTGCTGGCGTTCAATGGCGATGTGTACGAAGGCCTGGACGCCAAAACGCTGAACGCCAAGCAGCTCGAATGGGCCCAAGAGCATGTCTGCATCCTCAGTGGCCTGTACGGGGTGTTGCGCCCGCTCGACTGGATGCAGCCCTACCGGCTGGAAATGGGCACGGGCCTGAAGAACCCCAAGGGCGCCAACCTCTACAAGTTTTGGGGCACACAGATCGCCGATTACCTGAACACGCGTTTGGCCCAAGACAAGGCGCCGGTCATCGTCAACCTGGCCTCGCAGGAGTATTTCAAGTCGGTGGACCGCAAGGCGCTGCAGGCGCGCGTGGTCGAGTGCGTTTTCGAAGAGTACAAGGGCGGCAAGTACAAGGTCATCAGCTTCAACGCCAAGCGTGCGCGCGGCCTGATGGCGCGCTGGGCGATCCTGCACAAGGCGCAAAAGCCCGAAGACCTGCTGGCCTTTGACAGCGAGGGCCACGCCTTTGACCGCGCCGCCTCCGAGCCAGACCGCCTGGTGTTTCGCCGCAAGCTGGAGGCTTGATGGGACCTGCCCCTTTCAGCTTGATGAGGCCAGGCCCCTTTTAATCTGTCGTTCAGGGCCCTTTTATTTGTCATCCCGGGCTTGACCCGGGATCCATGGATTCCCGCTTTCGCGGGAATGACGAAATTCAAAATCAATGAGCAATACCCCCGAACAATCGCAACTCGGCAAGGCCAGCGCCTACGTCGACCAGTACGACGCCAGCCTGCTGTTCCCGATCCCGCGCCAGCCCAAGCGCGACGAGATTGGCGTGACTGGCCGGCCCGTGTTTTTGGGGGCCGATCTGTGGACCGCGTTCGAGTTGTCCTGGCTCAACCCCAAAGGCAAGCCGCAGGTGGCGATCGCGCACATCACCATCCCGGCCGAGAGCACGCACATCGTCGAGAGCAAATCGTTCAAGCTCTACCTCAACAGCTTCAACAACACGCGTTTTGAATCGCACGACGAGGTCAAGGCCCGCATCCGCAGCGACATCAGCGCCGCCATCTGGCAAGGTGGCCCGGTCATGGCCAGTGCCGGTGTGAAGCTGCTGCTGCCGGAGCAGTTCGACGCCGAGCCGGTGCACGAGCTCGATGGCCTGAACCTGGACAGGCTCGACATCGAGTGCATGCACTACCAGCCTGCCCCCGAATTGCTGAGCACCAACACCGCCGACGCCCCGGTCACCGAAACCCTGGTCACCCACCTGCTCAAGAGCAACTGTTTGGTCACGGGCCAGCCCGATTGGGGCAGCGTGCAGATCCACTACAGCGGCCACCAGATCGACCAGGCGGGGCTCTTGGCCTACATCGTCAGCTTTCGCAACCACAACGAGTTCCACGAGCAGTGCGTCGAGCGCATCTTCATGGACATCTGGACGCGCTGCCGGCCGACACAGCTGTCGGTCTATGCGCGCTACACGCGCCGCGGCGGTCTGGACATCAACCCCTGGCGCACCAGCGCGCCGGCGGCCTTGCCGCCGAATGTGCGCACGGCGCGGCAGTGAGCACGACCAGGCCTGAACCCGCCTTTGCCGAAAGGCAGAGTCTGCGCTCGCTCGCAGGCCAGCTCAACGAGGACTGTGCGTGCTACTCCCTGGACCTGGACGCTTTGCACCAAAGCCTGCAGGTCGACTCGGTGCTGTCGGCCTGGTGGCCGCATTGGCAGCAGACGCATGCGCACCTGTTTTCAGCCACGGGTCTGTTTGTGAGCCAGGCTCAGCTGCAGGCCATGCGCGAGGCGGTTCGGGTGCTGCACACCGTCATGGATGCGCCTGAGTGGCGCGCGCAGACCTTGGCCTTGGCGCCGCCGGTGGCGCGCACGGCCATGGGGCCGCAAGGCGTTTTCATGGGTTACGACTTTCACCTCAGCGAGGCCGGTCCCCAGCTCATTGAAATCAACACCAACGCCGGTGGCGCCCTGCTGAGCCTGGCGCTCACGCGCGCGCAGCACGCCTGCTGCGATGCCGCTCGCGAGTGGTTGCAGCCCGCCACCGAGGTCGCCACGCTTGAATCGCGCTGGCTGGCGATGTTCGCGCACGAGTGGGCGCTGCAGCGCCCGGACATCCCCTGGCAGCCTGCGCAGGGACCCGCGCGCGTGCTGGCCATCGTCGATGACGCGCCCAGCAGCCAATACCTCTACCCCGAGTTCCTCTTGTTCCAGGACCTGTTTCGGCGCGCCGGTATGCAGGCGCTGATCGCCGCACCGCAAGACCTGGTGTGGGCCGATGGCCGCTTGCAGCACCAAGGCCAGACCATCGACATGGTCTACCTGCGGCTGACCGACTTTTACCTGGATGCGCCTGAGCACGCGGCCTTGCGGCAGGCATGGCACAGCGGCGCCTGTGTGTTCACGCCCAACCCCGAAATCCATGCTTTGCATGCCAACAAGCGGCACCTGGTCACGCTCAGCGATGCGCACTGGCGGCAACGCTCGGGCTTGCCCGAGGCCATGCAAGCGGTGTTGGCCCGATGCGTCCCCGCCACTCAGTGGCTCACGCTAGAAAATGCCGACGCGCTGTGGGCCGAGCGCAAACAGTATTTCTTCAAGCCCTTGGCCGGTTTTGGCTCCAAGGCCACTTACCGCGGCGACAAGCTCACACGGAGCACCTGGGCGCAGATGCTGCAAGCGGACTATGTGGCGCAGACCTTGGTCCCACCCAGCCGGCGCGTAGTGCAGGTGGGCGCGCAGCGCAAGCCGCTCAAGGCCGATGTGCGGGCCTATGCCTATGCGGGCGAGGTGCAGCTCTTTGCCGCGCGCTTGTACGACGGCCAGACCACCAATTTCCGCACCGATGGCGGCGGCTTTGCGCCCGTCTTTGTGACCCCGACCTGAGGCACAGCGAGCGGCTGTGCAGACAGGTGCTCAACTTGGCCAGTCCGGAGTTGATCGATCTGGTCGCCTGAGCAGCGACCCACTCAGCCTTGCACAAACACCCGCGCCTTGCGCGGCGTCAGCACCAGCACATCGCCTTCGGTAAAGCCTTCCTGGTGAAACTGTGCGGCCGCCAGCTGGGCCTCGATGATGGCGTCCGCGCCAAAGCCCTGGTCTTCCTGAGCTTGCAGCTCCAGCCGGGCCACTGGTCCGACCACGATGGCGCGCGTGAGCCGCGCCACGATGCCGCCTTTTTGGCCCGGCGTGTAGCGCGCCACATGCAGGTCGTGCGGGCGCACATAGGCCAAGGCTTTGGCGTCCTGCGCGTCGCCGTGCTCGGGCGTTTCCAGGCGCACCGCATGGTGGTCGGCGCCGATCAGCATTTCACCTTCGTGGGCGCGGCCGTGGAACAGGTTCACATCGCCCAAAAAGCCATACACAAACGGGCTGGCCGGGTGGTCCCACACCGCTTGCGGCGAACCGATCTGTTCGATGTTCCCCTTGTTCATCAGCACCACGCGGTCGGCCACTTCCAGCGCTTCTTCTTGGTCGTGGGTGACGAAGATGCTGGTGACATTCAGCTCGTCGTGCAGGCGGCGCAGCCAGCGGCGCAGTTCCTTGCGCACCTTGGCGTCGAGTGCGCCAAAGGGCTCGTCGAGCAGCAGCACCTTGGGCTCCACCGCCAGCGCCCGGGCCAGCGCAATCCGCTGGCGCTGCCCGCCCGAGAGCTGCGAGGGGTAGCGGTCGGCCAGCCAGTCGAGCTGCACCAGGCCCAGCAGCTCGTGCACTTTGCGCTGGATTTCGGCTTCGCTCGGGCGCGTGGCGCGCGGTCGCACGCGCAGGCCAAAGGCCACGTTCTCGAACACCGTCATGTGCCGAAACAGCGCGTAGTGCTGGAACACAAAGCCCACCTGGCGTTCGCGCACATGCACATGGGTGGTGTCCTCGCCGCTGAAGGCGATGGTGCCGCGGTCGGCCGTCTCCAGCCCAGCAATGATGCGCAGCAGCGTGGTCTTGCCGCAGCCCGAGGGCCCCAGCAGCGCGACCAGCTCGCCCGATTCGATGTCCAGGCTGACGTCGTTCAGCGCGGTGAAGTCGCCGAACTGTTTGTGGATGTGGCGGATTTCGATGCTCATGGTCAGGCCTCCTGCCGAGCCGTCTCAAAGGAGGCCTCGCCCCCTTGGGGGGCAGTGAATACACGAAGTGATGAACGTGGGGGCATAGGTGCTTCAGCTTTTCGGGTTTTCGGGCGGGGTGTGGGCGGCGGCTCGCAGTTCGCGCTCGTGCTGCCACTCGACCACCGACTTGATGACCAGGGTGACCAGGGCCAGCAAGGCCAGCAGCGAGGCCACGGCAAAGGCTGCGACCGACTGGTATTCGTTGTAGAGGATCTCCACATGCAGCGGCATGGTGTTGGTCTGGCCGCGGATGTGGCCCGAGACCACCGATACCGCGCCAAACTCGCCCATGGCGCGCGCGTTGCACAGGATCACGCCGTAGATCAGGCCCCATTGGATGTTGGGCAGCGTCACATGCCAGAAGGTCTGCCAGCCGGTGGCGCCCAGCACGATGGCGGCCTGTTCTTCTTCGGTGCCCTGCGCTTGCATGAGCGGGATCAGCTCGCGTGCGATGAAGGGGAAGGTCACAAACACGGTGGCCAAAACGATGCCGGGCACGGCGAACACGATCTTGATGTCGTGCGCCTGCAGCCACGGGCCAAACCAGCCCTGCGCGCCAAAGATCAGCACATAAATCAAGCCCGCCACCACCGGCGAGACCGAGAACGGCAGGTCCACCAGCGTGGTCAAAAAAGCCTTGCCCCGGAACTCGTACTTGGCAATCGCCCAGGCCGCCGCGATGCCGAAGACCAGGTTCAGTGGCACCGCGATCACGGCCGTGATCAAAGTCAGGCGGATCGCCGACCAGGCGTCGGGCTCCTTCAAAGCCTCGAAGTACGCGTCAAAACCCTTGCGCAGTGCCTCGGTGAACACGGCCGCCAGCGGCAGCACCAGAAACAGGAACATGAAGCCCAGCGCGATGCTGAGCAAGGTCCAGCGCACCCAGGCGGGCTCGGTGGTGCCCGACTGCGCGCGGCGCGCACTGGGCTTCAGTGACGATGCGGCGGCGCTCATGCGGGGGCTCCAGAGCGTTGGCGCTGCCAGGCCTGCAGCGCATTGATGATGAGCAGCAAAACGAAGGAGAACACCAGCATGACCAGCGCCACGGCGGTGGCGCCGGCGTAGTCGTACTGTTCGAGCTTGCCGATGATGATCAGCGGCGTGATCTCGGAGACCATGGGCATGTTGCCGGCGATGAAGATGACCGAGCCGTACTCGCCCACCGCACGCGCAAACGCCATGGCAAAGCCGGTCAGCAGCGCGGGCGCGATCGACGGGAAGATCACGCGTGTAAAGGTCTGCCAGCGCGTGGCGCCCAGGCAGGTGGCCGCTTCTTCGAGTTCTTTTTCAGCGTCTTCGAGCACCGGCTGGACCGTGCGCACCACAAAGGGCAGACCGATGAAGATCAACGCGATCACCACGCCGTTGGGGTTGAAGGCCAGCTGGATGCCGTGCGGCTCCAGGTACTGGCCGATCCAGCCGTTGCCCGCCAGCAGTGCGGTGAGCGAAATGCCGGCCACGGCGGTGGGCAGCGCAAACGGCAGGTCCACCAGCGCGTCGACCACTTTTTTGCCAAAGAAGTCGTAGCGCACCAGCACCCAAGCCACCAGCAGGCCAAAGCACACATTGACCAGCGCCGCGATGAACGAGGCGCCAAAGGTCAGACGGTAAGAGGCCAGCACGCGCGGCCCGGTCACGGCGGCCCAGAACTGATCCCAGCTCAGGGTGAAGGTCTTGAAGACCAGGGCCGAGAGCGGGATCAGCACGATCAGGCTCAGGTACAGCACGGCGTAACCCAGCGTGAGGTGAAAGCCGGGCAACACCCTGCTGGGTGAACGGCGCGGGCCGCCCACCGACAAAACGGCAGAAGACATGGAGAACTCGGCTTACTTGACGGTGTAGAGCTTGTCGAACTGGCCGTCGTCGTTGAAGTGCACTTTCTGCGCTTGCTCCAACGAGCCAAACAGCTCTTGCACCGTGAACAGCTGGATCGGTTTGAAGGTGGCGCTGTACTTTTTGAGGATGGCCGGGTTGCGCGGGCGCAGCGCGTGCTTGGCGGCGATCTCTTGCGCTTCGTCCGAATACAAATACTCCAGGTAGGCCTTGGCCAGCTCGGCCGTGCCCTTCTTGGCCACGGTGCGCTCGACCACCGCCACCGGGTTTTCGGCCACGATGCTGATCGAGGGGTGTACCGCATCGACCTTGCCGGTGCCGAACTCGCGGTCCACCGACACCACTTCCGACTCAAAGGTCACCAGCACATCGCCAATGTTGCGTTGCAGGAAGATGGTGGTCGCGTCGCGCCCGCCTTTGGCCAGCACCGGCACGTTCTTGTAGAGCTTGCCGACGAACTCGGCCGCTTGCGCGTCGCTCGCGCCTTTTTTCTTGGCGTAGCCCCAGGCGGCCAGGTAGGCCATGCGGCCGTTTCCGCCGGTCTTGGGGTTGACCACGATGACCTGGATGCCCGGCTTGGTCAGGTCGTCCCAGTCCTTGATGCCCTTGGGGTTGCCGTTGCGCGTGAGGAACAGCATGGTCGAGGTGGTGGGCGAGGCGTTGTTCGCGAAGCGCTTGGCCCAGTCCTTGGCCACCACGCCGGTCCCGGCCAGAAAGTCCACATCGGTGGTGGTGTTCATGGTCACCACATCGGCGTCCAGCCCGTCGTTGACGGCGCGCGCCTGGGCACTGGAGCCGCCGTGGGCCTGGTCGACCTTCACGTCCTTGCCGGTGGTCTTTTTGTAATGCGCCACAAAGGCGGTGTTGTAGTCCTTGTAGAACTCGCGCGCCACGTCGTACGAGGCGTTCAGCAGGGTTTGGGCCTGCGCGGCCAGGCCTGCCAAAGAGAGGGCGGCCACCAGGGCCAGTCGGGTTGAGGTGTTCATACAGATTCCAATTCAGAAGGCGGCTGAGCGGCGCGATTGTGCGGGCCGCTCGCCGAATCTCAAACGACTTTGTTCTTGTTTGCTCATAACCCAATGGGATAAGGCGACATCCATCACCGCTTGGTGTAAATCTGGTCGAAGCTCGCGCCGTCGGCAAAGTGCGCTTTGGTGGCCTGGGCCCAGCCACCGAAGGCCTGGTCGATCGAGAACAGGTTCAGCTTGGGGAATTGCTTGGCGTATTTCGCCTGGGCCTTGGGCGAGATCGGGCGGTAGAAATTTTTGCCGGCAATGTCCTGGCCTTCGTCGCTGTAGAGGTATTCCAGGTAGGCCTGGGCCACCGTGCGGGTGCCTTTCTTGTCGGCGTTCTTGTCGACCAGGGCCACCGCCGGCTCGGCCAAGATGGACAGGCTGGGCACCACCACATCGAACTTGGCGCCGAACTCTTTGTCAAGCAGATAGGCCTCGTTTTCCCAAGAAATGAAGACATCGCCCTGGGCGCGTTGTGCAAAGGTGATGGACGAGCCCCGCGCGCCGGTGTCGAGCACGGGCACGTTCTCGTAGAGCTTTTTCACAAACGCTTTGGCTTGGGCCTCGGTGCCGTATTTGCGCTTGGCAAATTCCCAGGCGGCCAGGTAGTTCCAGCGTGCACCGCCCGAGGTCTTGGGGTTGGGCGTGATGACCTTGATGCCGGGCTTGACCAGATCGTCCCAGTCCCGGATAGCCTTGGGGTTGCCCTCGCGCACCACCAGCACGATGGTCGAGGTGTAGGGCGAGCTGTTGTGCGGCAGGCGCTTTTGCCAGTCCTTG
>JBDLTR010000069.1:0-17816 GCA_039805705.1 Pseudomonadota bacterium | reverse complement strand
CAATGACGGCAAAGTGCAGGCCCAGCGCGGCGTCGAGCAGGCGACCATCGTCGAGCAGCGGTTGCGCAAACACCTGCGCCACCGGCGCCTGCTCGCCTTGCCACACCCCCGGCCCCAGGCGTGGGGCCGGGAACTCGAAGACCTCGGGCTGGCCGGCTTTGAACTTGGCATCGCGCGCGCGCGCGGCCTCCGGGTCGGTGGTCTGGATGATGTCGCCGAGCTTGACCGCCAAGTCGATGAAAGCGCGAACGTGCGGCGCGCGTTCGCTGCCGTAGCTGTCGAGCAATGCGTCGTCACTGCCATGGCGCAGCACGGCGTGCAGCTTCCAGGCCAGGTTGGCGGCGTCGCGGATGGCGGCGCACATGCCCTGGCCCAGGAAGGGCGGGGTCTGGTGCGCCGCATCGCCGGCCAGAAACAGGCGGCCTTTGCGCCAGGTCTCGGCGACCACCGAATGGAAGGTGTAGATCACCGCGCGCTCGATCTCGGCCTGTGCGGGCTTGACCCACGGGCTGACCAGTTGCCACAGCGTCTGGGGCTGCACCAGTTGTTCGGGGTCGTCGCCCGGCATGAGCATGATTTCCCAGCGGCGGCGTTGGCCCGTCACGTTGCAATACGTCATGGGCCGTGCCGGGTCGCAGTGCTGCACGGTGTGGTCGGGCAAGCCCGGCACATCGGCCTTGAGGATCACATCAAAGACCAGCCAGGGCTGGTGCAGGCCCAGATCGACCATGGGGGTGCCGATCGCTTTGCGCACCATCGAGCGTGCGCCGTCACAGCCCACCACAAAGCGGGCTTGCACGGCATGTGCCCGTCCCTGGGCCAGGTCGGTGACTTGCAGCGTGACGAGCGCTTCGTCCTGCGCGATGGCCGTGACCTCGTGGCGCGTGCGCACCTGCACCTGGGGGTAACGGGCCAGCCCCTGGCGCAGCACCGCTTCGAGCTCGGGTTGGTGAAAGTAATGGTTGTTGGCACAGCCATGCGGACCGCGCGCGCTGGTGCCGGCGCGGATCATCAGGGTTTCGCCAGCGGCGTTGTTGAAATACATGCCCTTGAGGCCAGGGCGTGAGATGGCCTCGACCTCGCGGCGCAGGCCCGCGGTCTCGAACACGCGCATGACCTCGCCGTCGAAATGGATGGCGCGCGGCAGCGGGTAAATCTCGGCCTCACGCTCGAGCACCAGCACCGACAGACTGTACTGGCCCAGCAGGTTGGCCAGCGTGGCGCCGGCCGGGCCGTAGCCGATGATGGCGACGTCGAACACCGCTTGGCTCATGCCCCGTACCCCATGAGCGCTTGCATCTCGGCGATCCACTGCGCGCGGCTGCGGAATTTGGGGCGGCTGCGCGCCAGCGCCTCGGCCGCGGCCATCACGGCCTCGTCGCTTTGGTCCAGGTTGATCGGCTCGCGCAGCGGCTGCTCGCAGTACCAGGGGGTGTCCATGAAGACTTCGAGGCGGTTGCCCTCGGGGTCGCGGAAATAGATCGACACCGCATTGCCATGCGTGGCGCAGACCAGCTCGGTGACGTCGGGGTCGGCCGCCACGCGCGCGTGCACCGCGCGCAAAGTGGCCAGGTCGGGCACGCGCAGCGAAATCTGGTTGATGACGCTGAAGGCGAGGTCGCTGGGCCGGCCCGTGGCCAGCACGATCTGGTGGTGCTCGCTCGGGTCGCGGCTGAGGAACACCAGCTGCACCGTGCCCAGCAGGCCGTGGTCGGTCTCAAAAAAGCCCATCACGTCCTTGTAAAAGCGCGCCATGCGCGCGATGTCGCGCACATAAAAGCCCATGTGGCTGAACACCAGCGAATTTTTTTGGCCCAGGGGATGGGACATGGATGGCCTCCCGATATGAAAACGAGGCCAATTCTAGGAATCTATCGGCCAAGAAAATCTAATGGTTTATCCCATTATGAGAATCCAATGTTTTGAGAAGAATCCGGCCAGACCGCAGAGTCTTGAAACCCATCCACAGGAGACAAACCCATGAACCACATCACCCGCCGCACGGGCCTGGCCGCTTTGGCCCTGGCTTTGTGTGCCGCCTTGCCCAGCCTCGCGCAGGACTACCCCAACAAGCCCGTCAAGATCATCGCGCCCTTTGCGGCCGGTACCGGGCCCGATGCCAACACCCGCGAAATCGCGGCGGAACTGACCAAGGTGCTGGGCCAATCGGTGGTGGTGGAAAACCGCCCGGGCGCCGCCACCATGATCGGCATGGAAGCCGGTGCCAAGGCCGCACCCGATGGCTACACCCTGGTGATGGGCTCGACCACCTCGATGTCGGTGGTGCCCTACACCTATGGGGCCAAGGTGCCTTACAAGGTCGAGCGCGACTATGTGCCCATCAGCATCGTGGGCTTGCTCAACACCGCGCTGACGGCCCACCCCAGCCTGCCCGAGAAGAGCGCGAAAGAGCTGATCGAGCGCCTCAAAAGGCAACCTGGCTCGGTCACTGCCGCCACCTCGGGGGTGGGCAGCTATTCGCACCTGGCCGGCGAATGGTTCGCCTCCAGCGCCGGTGTGAAGATCGAGTTCGTGCCCTACAACACCACCAGCCCCTATGCCGACTTGGTGGCTGGCCAGGTGAATGTGATTTTTGACGCGCTGCCCGCAGCGATCGGCAATGTGCGCGCCGGCAAGCTCAAGATCCTCGCGCTCACCGGCAAGACCCGTCATCCCAACTTCCCGGACGTGCCGACCTTTGCCGAGGCGGGGCTGCCCGACTACGCCCCCACCGCCTGGATCGGCCTGTTCGCACCGGCCGGCACGCCAGCGCCCATCGTCGCCAAACTGGGCGAGGCCATGCAAAAAGCCGCTGCGCAAAACCCCGAGCTGATCGCGCGCTGGCGCGCCTTTGGCGGAGACCTCAAAGCGCAGACCCCCGCCGAGTTCGCCGCCTTCCTCAAGCAAGACGACGCGCTGTGGGGCCCGGCGATCCGCAAGGCCGGCGTGAAGCTCGATTGAGACCGCGCGCATGAACACCCGCCGCCCTTTCATGCAGGCCCTGGGGCTCGCGGCCCTGGGTGCCTGGACCTCGCCCGGCGCCTGGGCCCAAAGCGCGTGGCCCAGCAAGCCGGTGCGCATCGTGGTGCCCTCGGCGGCAGGCAGCCCGTGGGACCCGTTGGCCCGGCATTTGGCCGAGCGCCTGGGCAAAGCGTTCGGGCAGCCCTTTTTTGTCGAGAACCGCTCCGGCGGCACCGGCCTGATCGGCATGGACCAGGTGGCCAAGAGCAGCGATGGGCACACCCTGGGCGTGATGTTCATGCCGCACACGGTGCTGCCGGCCCTGGTGCCCAAACTGCCCTACGACACCCTCAAGGACCTGGTGCCCATCACCCAGACCCAATGGACCTACAACGTGCTGGTCGTGCGCAGCAGCATGCCGGTTCGCGACATGCAGGAGCTGGTGGCACTCGCCCGCAAAACGCCTGGCAAGCTGATTTACAGCTCGGGCGGCACCGGTTCTCCCGCCAACCTGATGGGGGAATACTTCAAGCAGCTGACCGGCACTTTCATCCTGCATGTGCCCTACCGGGGCCCGGTGGCGGCCTTGCAAGACCTCATCGGTGAACAGTCGGACATGATGTTCGCTTCGGTGGCCGCAGCGCTGCCGCACATCCGCAGCGGGCGCCTGCGCGCGATCGCGGTCACCTCGACCGAACGCCTGGAGGCGCTGCCCGACACCCCGACCTTTGTCCAAACCGGCTTCACCCAGTTTGACGTGCGCGACTGGGCGGGCCTGGTGGGGTCGCCCAGCATGCCTGCTGAAGCGGTGGAACGCGTCCACGCCGAGGTGCTCAAGGCGCTGGCCGAGCCAGGGCTGGCCCAGCGTTTTGCACAGATGGGGGTTTACTTGCAGACCAGCACGCCCAGCGCCTTTGGCGAGTTGGTGCGCAAGGAAATCCCCAAATGGGCCGAAGTGGTTCGGCGCGCCAACATCAAGATGGAGTGACATGGACACCGGGCAAGCCCTTTGTGCGGCGACGCAGGCCGTTCTGATCGCCGAGGCACAACGTGCCCAGGCCATGCGCGAAGGCGATGTGGCCGCTTTGCACACCCTTTTCTCCGACCGCTTGGTGTATGTGCACGCGAGCGGGACCCGCGACAGCAAAAGCACCTACCTGGACAAGCTGCACAGCGGCGCCATGCGCTATGACGTGCTGCAGCTGGAGGATCTGCAGGCGATCCCGGCGGGCGATGCCGTGGTGGTGACCGGGCGCATGCGGGCCGAGGTGTGCATGCAAGGGCAAGTCAAGCCGGTGCGCAGCGTGTTCATGACGGTGTGGGCCGCCGAAGCCCAGCCGAACGGGACGGCGAGCTGGCGCCTGTGTGCCCACCAGGGCACGCCCTCGTCGGCTTGAAGGGATCGGACCATGACCAACATCGTGTTCATCGTCGCCGATGACCTGGGCTTTGCCGATCTGGGGTGCTACGGCGGACGACCGGCCTCTTTCGGTGCGGTGTCTCCCGTGCTCGATGGCCTGGCCGCCCAAGGCCTGCGCTACGTCAACGGCTATTCGAACTCGCCGGTGTGCTCGCCCACCCGTTTCGCGCTGATGACGGGGCGTTACCAATACTGGGTGCGTGGCGCCAGCGAGGAGCCTTTGCTCGGCACCAGCCGGGGCAATCCCGAGATGGGCTTGCACCCGCATTTGCCGACCTTGCCGTCGATGCTCAAGGCCCAGGGCTACCACACGGCCCTGATCGGCAAATGGCATCTGGGCTTTCGGCCCCATTTCGGACCGGACAAGTCGGGCTATATGCACCACTTCGGGCCGATGTCGGGCGGTGTGAGTTACTACGGCCACAACGCCCGCGGCAGCCACTCAGACCTGGAGCTCGATGGCCAGCCGTACGACGAGCCGGGCTACCTGACCGACCTGATTTCCAGGCGCGCTGCGCAGTATGTGCGTGACCGCGCGGCCGCCGGGCAAAAGTTTTTCCTGAGCCTGCACTACACCGCCCCGCACTGGCCCTGGGAAACGCGCGCGCAAGGGGGCATCGACCCGGAGGTGGTCAAGGACATCATGCACCTCGATGGTGGCAGCGTCGACACCTACCGCACCATGATCCGCGAGATGGACGAAGGCATTGGCTGGGTGGTCGACGCGCTGCGCGAGACCGGCCAGCTCGAGGACACGCTGATCATCTTCACCAGCGACAACGGCGGCGAGCGCTTTTCGGACAACTGGCCGCTGGTCGGCGGCAAGATGGACTTGACCGAAGGCGGCATCCGCGTGCCCTACATCGTGCACTGGCCGCGCGGCATTGCCCAGCCGGGTGCGGTCTGCGCCCAGCACTGCATGACCATGGACTGGACCGTGACGGTGCTCGACATCGCCGAGGCGCAGGTGCCTGAAGGCCATCGGCTCGACGGACGCTCCCTGCGCCCCACGCTCGCCGATCCTGGGCACAGCTTTGTGCGACCGATGTTCTGGCGCATGAAATACCGCCAGCAGCGTGCCCACCGCGAGGGCGAGTGGAAATACCTGCAGGTGGACGAGCACGAATACCTGTTCAACCTCGAGCGCGACGCCCGCGAGCGCGCCAACCAGGCGCAGCGCGAGCCCGAGCGCCTGCGGGCCATGCGCGCCGCCTGGGAGTCCTGGAATGCCCAGATCCCGCCGGTGCCGCCCGATGCGCGCGCGCACCTGGTTTACACGCTCGAGAACATGCCCGCGCGTTAGCCGGCGTCGGCGGCATGGGCGAGCGCTTCAGCAGACCCGATAAAAACTCAGGAACACGCCGTCGGGTGCGCGCCGGCCATTGCCGATGAACTGGCTTTCGCTGAGCCAGGCCCATTGGTCGGAGGCGGCTTCGAGTTGGGGTTGGCAGCGGAAATACACCGCGTCGGGGCTGACCGGTTCGCCACGCATGATGCGTTGCGAGTTCTCGAGCGAGGCCACGCGCAGCGCGGTGTTTTGCACGAACACGCGCGTGCCATCGTCAAGTTCGATCACATAGCGCGCGTCCAGGTGCGCTTGCGTGCCGCCGCCCAGGATCAGCTGGAAGTCGGCGCCACCCGGAAGCACCTTGCCGTTCAGACGTGGCCCTTTGACCACACCCCCCGTGATCGGGATCATGCGGCGCAAGCCCGCGGGGGTGTGGCCGACTTCGACCGGTGCGGCGATGGTCACAGCCAGGTCGCAGACGTGTTCGAGCTGGGGCGCGGGGAGGGTTTCGGTCATGGCGGGCCTTTACACTTTGCGCAGATTATCTGGTGAGCCCCATGCTTTCGACCCAAGACAAAACCCGCATCGACGACACCCGCATCGCCTCGGTGCGCCCGCTCATGACGCCCGCGCTGCTCGAAGAGCGCCAGCCCGCCACACCCGCGCACCTGGCGCTGGTGGAAGCCTCGCGCCGGGCCATCTCCGAGGTGCTGCACGGCCGCGACGACCGCTTGGTGGTCGTGGTCGGGCCTTGCTCGATCCACCACCACGACCAGGCGATCGACTACGCCCAGCGCCTGAAGGCCGAGGCCGACCGGCACGCGCAAGACCTGATCGTGGTGATGCGCGTGTACTTTGAAAAGCCCCGTACCACGGTCGGCTGGAAAGGCTACATCAACGACCCGCACCTCGACGGCAGCTTCGCCATGAACGAAGGCCTGGCGATGGCGCGCCAGCTGCTGCTCGATGTGCTGGACCTGGGCTTGCCGGTGGCCACCGAGTTCCTGGACCTGCTCAGTCCGCAGTTCATCAGCGACCTCGTCACCTGGGGCGCGATCGGCGCACGCACCACCGAAAGCCAAAGCCACCGGCAACTCGCCAGCGGCCTGTCGTGCCCGGTGGGTTTCAAGAACGGCACCGACGGTGGCGTCAAGGTCGCCGCCGATGCGGTGGTGGCCGCGATGGCGCCGCACGCCTTCATGGGCATGACCAAGATGGGCCAGGCCGCGATCTTCGAGACGCGCGGCAACCAGGACGTGCACATCATCTTGCGCGGCGGCAAGGCGCCCAACTATTCGGCCGCTGATGTGGACGCCGCCTGCAAGGTGCTTGAGGCCTCGGGCTTGCGAGCGCAGGTCATGGTGGATGTGTCGCACGCCAACAGCAGCAAGCAGCACCACAAGCAGATCGAGGTCGCGCACGATGTGGCGGGCCAGATCGCGGGGGGAGACCGGCGCATCATGGGCCTGATGGTCGAGAGCCACATCCACGAAGGCCGGCAGGACCAGAAACCCGGCCAGCCTTTGCAGTACGGGGTGTCGATCACCGACGCCTGCATCAGCTTCGAGCAGACCGTGCCGGTGCTGGACGCGTTGGCGCAGGCGGTGCAAAAGCGCCGCTTGCACCCTCAAAAATGAGATAAACCGCCACAATATTGGCTGCTCCATGTACCCAGCTGACAGTGGTCAGTCGCCCATCCATGGCATAGAAGATGATGGGCTTTGTGCCCGTGCACTCAACGGAATGGGCCACGAAACCCACAGCGTTCATCAAGCTCTTGAATGGGTCGAGGACAACAAGCCACTGTTCAAGCGAATCTTGGATGCTTTTCTGGACCGCTACAGATTCGTACTGTCTGCCTTATCCCCATCTGCCATGAAGCCTACTGAGGCTCCTGCAACATGAACAATTTGATCCTTTACACGACCGAAGACGGTAAAAGCCAAATCAAGCTGCGGACGGATTTGGGCACGGTGTGGCTGACCCAGCTTGAAATGGCAGAGCTGTTTGATGCAACAAAACAGAATATTTCCTTGCATCTTAAGAATGTCTTTGAGGACCAAGAGCTTGACCAAGAGGCAGTTGTCAAGGAATCCTTGACAACTGCTGCCGATGGCAAAAAGTACCAAACTCAACTCTACAGCCTGGACGCTATCCTGGCCGTGGGTTACCGGGTGCGTTCGCCGCGTGGGGTGCAGTTCCGACGCTGGGCCAGCACGGTGCTCAAGGAGTTCCTGGCCAAGGGCTTTGTGATGGACGACGAGCGGTTGAAGAACCCTGACGGCCGTCCAGATTATTTTGACGAGATGCTGGCCCGCATCCGCGACATTCGGGCCTCAGAAAAGCGCTTTTACCAAAAGGTGCGCGACCTGTTTGCGCTGGCCACCGACTATGACAAGACCGACCAGGCCACGCAGCAGTTTTTTGCCTCGGTGCAAAACATGCTGCTGTATGCCGTCACGCAAAAGACGGCCGCTGAACTGATCACCGCCCGAGCCAACCCCAACGACCCGCACTTTGGCTTGCTGCACTGGCAAGGCGCACAAGTGCGCAAGCAAGACATTTGGGTGGCCAAGAATTATTTGACCGAAGACGAGATTGACACCCTGAACCGGCTGGTGGTGATTTTTCTGGAAACAGCAGAGCTGCGCACCAAAAACCGCCAAGAAATTCGCATGGCTTTTTGGCAACAAAACGTGGAGCAGATCATCAGCGTCAATGGCTTCGCGGTGCTCACCCATGCGGGCAAGGTCAGCCACGCCCGCATGGAGCAGCAAATAGAGCCATTGTTCATGGACTTTGACCAACGCCGTAAACAGAAAGAGGCCGCACAAGCCGACAGCCAAGACGAAGCCGAACTGAAGGCGCTGGAAAAAAGCCTGAACAATCGAACCAAAAAATGACTGAAAGGCTTGTTTTCGGAGATTGACTTGACCTCGCCCAAGCTGGGCAAGGGCTATTTGGAGGGGCTGTGCTTGAAGTCCTTGCCCTGATCTCAGCGCCTGAGCATGCCCGTCAGCGCTTCGGCGGGCAGCCTCAGCTGTTTGGACAGGTCCGACAAGGTGTTGACGTTGCCGCACATCGGGCACCTCCGCAAAGCCACCACTGTGCACAGCCCTGTGCCCAGGGGGCAATAACGCATCTTGTGGAGGGCTAGGGCTGCTGGACCCAGTCGCTGAAGGCCGGCAAGGCGTGCTTGGGCTGCAAGCTGTAAATGGCGGGCAACTCGTAGGGGTGCAATTCGCGCAGGCGTTGCTCGACTTGCGCATAGCGGTCTAGCGCGGTTTTGAAGAGGACGCGCCATTCGGGCGCCTGGACTACCTCGCCCTGCCAGCGGTAGATGCTGTCGATGCGCTCGATCTGGGCGCAAGCACACAGGCCCTCATCGACCAGGGCGTGCGCCAGGCGCTGCGCGTCATCGGCCTGGCTGACGGTGGTGATCACCAGCAGAAAAGGCATGCGCTCAGTCTAGCGTGTTTGCACGAAGGCGCGCTCACGGGCTGATCAAACAGGCGATCTGCGAAAAGCCGCTTGTCCAGCCGGTGCGTGCGGTCACCTGAAAGCGTGGCGCGCGCCCTTAAATGGAGTACAACAAAGTAAATTCTTAGAGAAATTAATCAATTGAAAGTATGATTTCCCGCTGGGAGAGCGTACTTTGAAATTCATTAAAAGGATTTTCTGCGGCATTTGGCCAGCTGCAGCCGCAGGGGCGTGGATCATGGGGCCATGTCTGGATGCGCGCGCGCAGACGGCAGAGCTGGAAAGCCTGCAACGTGCCAACCAGCGCGCCATTCGCGAAGCGCAAGAACGCACGCCTCCCGAGGCCGATGTTTTCATCCCAGCCCCCGGGGTGTCGGGATCAATGGCCACCCCCACACCGGATGAAGGCCCTGCCTGCCTGAGCATTCATTCGATCGAGCTGATAGGGCAACTTGCTTCTTTGGGGCAGTTGCCCGCACTGCCTACCCCCCCGGTTTGTCTGCGCGCGAAAGACCTCAATGCGCTGCTGGCCCGTCTTAACGCGCACTACCGGTCGGCCGGTTGGATCACCACGCGCGTCTATGTTGACCCGGAAGAAATCCCCTCGGGACACCTTCGGCTGCGGGTGGTTCCGGGCCAGATTGAAAAGCTCACGCTGGGGCAAGCGCCAGATGACCCCCGTCGGCAGACGGCGTTTCCACAGCGGGACGACCGCTTGCTCAATCTGCGAGACCTTGAACAGGGATTGGAAAACATCAATCGACTGCCCTCGCAGGAAGGGCGCTTGAACCTGGTGCCGGGTGCGCAGAACGGCGCGACCCAGGTGCAAATTGCCTTGCATGAAAAACGGCGGGTACGCCTGACGGAGATGGTCGACAACAGCGGCACACAGGCCATGGGTGAGTGGAAAAGCACCACCGAAATCGCCATCGACAACCCGACCGATCACAACGACCAGCTGGCAGTGGGTCTGATCGGGAACCTCGACAAAGGCGATCTGGCGGCGCGTTTCAAAGGGCTCACGCTCAATTACCTCATCCCATACGGCTACCACCTGTTCAGCGTGTCCGGCTCGGCCATACGCACCAAGTTCACGCTGCCCGGCATCAACACCAGCTATGCCATGAACACCCGCGCCGACAAACTGGGGGCGGCATACGAATACCTTTTTGCGCGCGACCAAATCAGCAAGCACAGCTTCACAGCCGGTCTGGATGTCACGCGCCAGCACAACTTCATTGCCGACACCGAGGTGCCCAGCCAAGAGCGCCGTCTGACGGTGCTGTACCTGGGTTTCAAGGGCAAGCTGTTCTGGGGCACGCAAAGCCATGAGTGGGCGGTACGCGCCGAACGTGGCCTGCAGGCGTTCAACGCCCAGACCAGCTTGCCCGACGGCAGCAATCCCCAGTACCAGTTGCTCAAGTTGCGGTTGGCCAGCACCTGGCCCTTGCCCGACAACCGGGGCTTGTTTCGCACCTTGCTGCAAGCCCAGGCGGCCCCCACGAACATCCCCACGCTGGCCCAAATCTATGTGGGCGGCCGCTACGACGTGCGTGGCTATCAGCAAAACAGCCTGTACGCGTCCAGCGGGGCGTTTGTTCGCAGCGAATACGAAACGTCCGCATTCAACTGGGGCGCCAGCCGATGGAACACGTATGTGGGCCTGGATGCCGGACGCGTGCGAACGCTGCCCAACCGTCCTTTGAGCCAACAGCACCTGGTTGGCGCGGCCATGGGCCTGCGCGGCGAACTGGGGCCATGGCGCGTGGACTTGGCCCGCGCCCGGGCGCTTTCTCGCCCGCATGAATTTGACAACGAGGCACGCGAGCGCTGGTACGTGCTGCTGAGCCTGGTGTATTGAAGGGGGCCCCATGAAAAACAACATGCCATTCACCACCCATCAGCGACGCCGGATCGCGGCGCTGGTGTTGCTGGCCCATTTGGCCAATCCGGCGCTGGTCACTGCCCAGGTCATCCTCAATGCAGGCACCCCCAGCGATGGTCGGCGTGCCTACGTGGACCAAACGCAAAGCGGTGTGACCAAGGTCAACATCGCTGCCCCCAATGGGGCAGGCGTCTCGCGCAACAGCTACCAACAATTCGATGTGCCTGCGGCCGGCGTCGTCCTCAACAACGGGGCCACCAGCAGCAACACCCGCTTGGCCGGTTGGGTTGAAGGCAATCCCAATTTGCGACCTGGGCAAGAGGCGCGCCTCATCCTCAATGAGGTGGTGGGTGCAGCGCCGTCCACCCTGCGTGGTTATCTGGAAGTGGCGGGCCAGCGTGCCGATGTGGTCGTCGCCCATGAACGCGGCATCACCTGCCAGGGTTGTGGCTTCATCAACACCGAACGCGTCACCCTCAGCACCGGGCGACCCGAATGGTCTGCCGACGGCGCTTTGGCCCGTTTCAATGTGCAAGGTGGGCAACTCACCATTGGTGCGGGTGGCCTGCAAGCGGCCGACAGCCAGATCGATTTGCTGTCGCAGCATGTCAACGTACAGGGCGAAGTCCATGCGCAGCAGGTGCGCGCCGTTGCAGGCGCGCACCTGTTCGATCACGCGAGTGGCCAGGCCACGGCGCAGACCAGCGCGGCGCCCGCCACCGCGCCATCGGGCCTGGATGTGGGCCAGCTCGGCGGCATGTACGCCAAGCAGATCCTGCTTGTGGCCACGGGCGCTGGTGTTGGCGTGCGGATTGATGGTCAGCTGCTCAGCGCCGGCCAGGTGAGCATCGGGGCTGGTGGCACACTCACCCACAGCGGTCGCTTGCAGGCCGATGGCGGCGTCCAGTTGCAAGCCGCACGTTTGGAGCAGCAGGGCCAGATCCTCAGCGCGCAAAGTGTCACGCTGCAGGCCCAGGGCATCGTCCATACGGGCAGCACACAAGCCCTGAAAATCGATGCGCGCAGCGACAAAGACTTGACCAACAGTGGCCAGATCAAGGCGCAAGCCGAGGGCTTGCACATCCAGGTGGGCCAGCGGCTGTACAACCAGGCGAGCGGCGTGCTCGCATCGCAAGGCGCCGCCCAACTGCAGGCGCAACAGCTGCTCAATGCCGGGCAAATCAACGCCGCCGGCGATGTGCTCCTGCAGGCGGAGCAATTGCAGCAAAACGGCGCCCTGCGCACAGAACAGGCACTCGACATCCAGGCCGCCACCGCGAGCAACACAGGCCAGGTGCAAGCCCGGCAAATGCAACTGGCCACAACAAGCCTGAGCAACAGCGGCCAGTTGCAAGCGGGAGACGGCGGGTTGCATCTGACCGCCGCAGACTCGTTGGGCAATGCCAGCGCGGGCAAAATCCTCAGCCAAGGCCAGGCCTGGCTGCAGGCGGGCACGCTCGACAATGCGGGTGACATCCGCCTGCAAGGCGATGGCCAGATCCAGGCGCAGACCTTGCGCAACAGTGGATTGCTGCAAGGGCAAGCCGCCCTCACGCTGCAAGCGACGCAACTGCACAACACCCAAGCCTTGGCCGCCTCTGACCTGCGTGTGTCGGGCGGACACATGACCAATGCTGGCCAGATCCAGGCGCGGCAACTTCGCCTGTACGGCCAGGACAGCACCAGCAGCACCCTCGTCAACAGCGGCACCCTCGTGGCCCAAAAGATCGACATTGCGGATCTGCAAGCGCTGGCCAACACCGGTCGCATCAGCACCGTGGTCGATGGGGCGGGCGCCCCGCAAACCTTGACCATCGCGGCCGACCGTATCCAAAACAGCGGCGGCCGCATAGAAGGCCTTGACGGCCTGCAGCTGCAGGCCGATCAGATCGACAACCGAGCCGGCCAGCTGCTGACCCAGCAGGGCGCGATGGACCTGCGCGCCAGCGTCATCGACAACCGCAGCGGCAGCATCCTCCAGCAAGGCGCTGCCGCCAGCCTCGACATCGTGGCCGACGCCGCGCTCAACAACGCCAGCGGCCAGATCGAAGGCCAGGGCCGGCGCATGCGGGTGCAGGCTGGAGAAATCGGCAACAACGGTGGCCAGCTGCTGCACACCGCCATCGTGCAAAGCACGCCAGCCGCGCCTGAATTCAGCATCACCGCGCTGGCCAGCCCGCAAGCCAGTGGCCAGCTGCAAAACATCCAGGGCCGCATCAGCGCCAGCGGCAATCTGAGTGTGCAGGCCCACGCCTACATCACCGACGCCAGCGACAAGCGCCTGAGCGAAGCCAAGGCTTTGCCCTTCATGGACAAAGCCAAAGCCCAAAGCGGCAGCCTGCCGGCGGGCGGGGCTTACGACTGGGCGTCCGACATCGCGGCCAACGAAAAGGTCAACAGCACCAAGGCCGCAGCCGACCAGGCGGCGGCCAACGCCAGCAGCGCTGCTGCCGCGCTGACCCAAGCCCAGGCCACGCTGAGCCAGGCGCAAGCCAACGCGCAGGCCGCGCAAGCCGCTGCACAAGCCAAACCGGGCGATGCGGCGCTGGCGCAAGCCGAGCAGCAGGCCCAGGTCGCGCTCGTCCAAGCGCAGACCGGTGTGAGCACCGCCCAAGCCGATAAAACCGCCGCCGACGCCGCCAGCGCCAGTGCGCAAGCCGCCTACCAGGCGGCGCTGGCCGAGGTCAAACCCGTCCCCACCGGCAGCAAGGGCAACGCCGGCAGCAGCGACAGCGCGAAACCCACCGGTTTGCAGATCGCCACACCCAACGCACCCACCCTGACCTTGCCCGGCGCGCTGGCGCTGGCCGGTGGCCACATGCGCATGACCTTGGGCGATGGCGGTCTCGACAACCGTCAAGGCAAGCTGCAGGCGCGCAGCATCGCAGTGCAAACCACCGGCGACGCCTGGACCCACCAGATCAGCGCGCAAGACACGCTGACGCTGCAGGGCCGCCACATCGAGGCCGACAGCCTGGTGCAAGCCGACACCGTGCAACTGAGCGCCAGCGGTCAGTTCAGCAACAGAGGCCGCATCGAAGGCCGCCAAAGCCTGGATATTGGCGCGGGCCAAGTGCACAACAGCGGCACCCTTTATGGCACGAACACTACCGTGCAGGCCGACAGCGTGCTCAACACCGGCGTGGTGCAAGGCCAGGCCAATCTGGATGTGGATGCGGCGCAAGTCTTCAACGCCGCCACTCTGGCGGGCGGCCAGGTGCGCGTGCGCGGCAGTGCCCAACTGGAAAACACCGGGGTGGTCTTTGCCAACACCGGCATGACGCTGCAGGGCGCCGACATCGTCAATAACCAGGCCCGCATCCACAGCATGGGCGACCTGGTCATCGAAGGCGCACAGGCTGGCCAGGCGGCGGTCAACGTTTTCAACTACGCCGGCCGCATCGAATCGGTGGGCGATATGGCCCTGAACGCCGACACCGTTACCAACCGCGCCGTCCTGCCTAGCGTCAATGTGCGCGGGTTGGTTGAGCACCTCAAGGAAGACGGCAAGATCATCACGCGGGCCACCGACACCTTCAACGCCGACGGTAAAAAAGCCGAACTGATTGCCGGCAAGAGCCTCACCGTGAACGCCAAAACTGTGAACAACGACTACGGCATCCTCTCGGCCTGGCACGCGGTCAACATCAACGCCGACACAATCAACAATACCGCTTACGGCGCCGTCCAGACCGAGAACATGGTGGTCAAAGCCGCCTGCTACAACTGCCACCAGACGGTACGCTACGCCAACAGCTGGGGTGGCGTGATCGAAAGCGGCGAGGCTGCTCGCCTGCGCGCGCTGGTGATCAACAACAAAACCGTCGACACCCGTGACGGCTTTGCTGGTTTGTCCAGCGACCCGCGCGTGGTCATCGTCGACGAGCGCTCGGGCACCCAATCGCCACTGACCAAAGCCTTTGTGGACCGTTTTGGCACCGTCGGCGGACCGGGCACCACCAACACCAACGGCAACACCACCCCGCTGCCCGGCCAGCGGCAAATCCTCGACGGCCTGGTGCTCAACGCCTATGGCGGGCTGGATTTCAGCCGCTTCAAGCTCAGCGACAGCGCGGGCCTGTTCGAGCGCGCCGACCCGGCCTCGCCCTACCTGATCCAGGGTCGCACCGACCTGATCCCACGCGAGGCGGGTGCGCAAAACACGCAGTACAAGCAATTCCTCAGTTCGGACTACCTGCTGACCCGGTTGGGCTTGATCCCTGGCGTGGTCAAACACCTGGGCGACGCCTGGTACGAAACCCAGCTGGTGCAAGCGCAGCTGTTTGCCCTGAGCGGGCGGCGTTATACCGTGGCCGGCACCACCAGCGACTACGACCTCATGCGCAGCCTCATGGACGCCGGCTTGCTGGCGCAGGCCCAGCTGGCGCTCAGCGCGGGCCAGGGCCTGAGCGCCGAGCAGCAGGCCAAGCTCACGCAAGACATCGTCTGGCCCGAGTGGCAAGAGGTGGATGGCCAGCGTGTGCTGGTGCCCCACGTCTATCTGGCCCACAAAGCCGATGAGGAGCCGGTGCAAGTGGGCGCCTTGATTGCCGGCAAGACCGTGCAGATCGACACCGGCAGTTTGAACAACAGCGGCGCCATCCGAGCGGACCAAAGCCTGACCATCAACGCCAGCGGACAAGTCAGCGGCAGTGGCAGCCTGCGCGGTGGCACCAGCGTGGCGTTGGTGGCGGGCAGCGTGTACCTGCACAACGCCAGTGTGCAAAGCGGCGGTTGGCTCAACATCGCATCGGCGGGCGACCTGCGGTTGAGCGCCACCCAAATCAAGGCCGCAGGTGATGCCAGTCTGAGCGCTGCAGGTGAATTGGCCCTGACTGCGCAAGAGCACCAAGCACATGTGCAAAGGGGCAACAGCAGCAAGGACGAAGTCCAATTTGAAACCAGCAACCTCCAGGCCGGCGGCAAGCTCACGCTCAGCAGCCAAGGCGATCTGGCGGTGCAAGGTGGTCAACTCAGCGCCGGGAAAGACCTGACGCTGGCCAGCGGTGGCCAACTCACCATCGACAGCCCGCAAAGCTACACCCGCACCCAAATTGGCAGCGACGTGCGCCAAAGCCTGCAAACCGAGCGCGCCAACCTGAGTGCCGGTGGCAACGCCACCCTGTATGGCCAGCAAGCGGTCGAGCTGAACGCCACGGATGTGAATGCGGGTGGCAAAGCCAGCGTCATCAGCCAGGGCGAAGTGGTGCTGGGCACCAACACCGACACCGAGCAGCACAACTGGACCACCAGCAGCACCAGCCGGTCTTGGTATGGCAAAAAGAAAACCACCACCACCCAGTACGAGACCGTAGACAAGACGGCCGAAGTCACGCAGATCAGCGGCGATCAGGTGCAGGTGCTGGGCAATAACGTGAGCAGCTATGGGGCCAAGCTCAGCTCCACCGATGCCGATCTGCAGCTGCAGGCACAAGGCAGCCTTGCGCTGTTCGCGGTCAACGAGGAGCACACCAGCAAAGCCAACACCAGCACCAGTTCCAGCTGGCTGGGCATCACCTACAGCAAAAGCAACAGCCAAAGCAGCAGTTTCAACAACCAGGCACTGGGCAGCGAGTTGGTGTCCCAACAGGACATGACGCTGCAAGCGGGCCAGGACCTGCAGGCACGCGCAGCGCAAGTGCAGGCTGCTGGTTTGCTGAGTGTGAGCGCCGGGCGCGACATCAACATAAGCACCCAAGACAACACCCAAAGCCAGCACAGCGTCGGCAGCCGCAGCAGCACCAACGGGCTATCGGGCAAGAGCAGCACCAGCGTGCTCGATGTGCAGCAAACCCAGGTGCAGGCCAGCAACTTTGAGGGCCGCAGCGTGAGCATGAACGCCGGGCGCGACATGGGCATCCAAGGCTCAAACGTGTTGGCTGATCAGGGCATCAAGCTGCAGGCGGGGGGCAATGTCAAGATCGAAGCGGCGCAAGAGAGCCAATCGGCGAGCAGTTGGAGCCAAAGCAGCACCAGTGGTCTGATGAGCAATGGGGGCCTGAGCGTGACGGTGGGTCAGCGCGAGCAAAGCCAGAGCCAGGTCCAAAGGCAAACCACAGCGGTGGCTTCCACTGTGGGCAGCACTGGCGGCGATGTGCGCATCACGGCAAGCAAGGACTACACACAAACCGGCTCGGATATCCTGACGCCCAAAGGCGACATTGACATCAGCGCCAAGAGCGTGACCATTAACGAAGCGCGCGAAAGCGTGAGCCAAAGCAGCGAGCAAATGTTCCGGCAAAGTGGCGTGACGCTGGCCGTGAGCAGCCCCGTGCTCTCGACCCTGCAGACCCTTGACAACCAGGTCAAGGCGGCAGGCCACACCGGCAGTGACCGCATGAAAGCGCTGGCCGCCGCCAACGTGGCGATGAACGCCAAGCAAGCGGCAGACGCGGTCACGACAGGCCAGGCCAAGGCAGGCGGAAACGCCGCAGACAAGGCGGGAGGCTTCGGCATCAGCATCAGTGTGGGCGGCTCCAGCAGCGCGAGCCAGCAGCAAAGCAGTGCCGACAGTGCCAAAGGTTCCAGCGTGAATGCAGGCGGCAATGTCACCATCCAAGCCAGCGGTGCGGGCACTGACAGCAACCTCATGGTGCAAGGCAGCGACATCAAGGCCGCAGGCACCACCAGCCTCAAAGCCGACAACCGGCTCAATATCGCCGCCGCCAGCAACACCACCACCGAAAACACCACCTCCAAAAACAGCAGCGGCAGCATTGGCGTGGGCATCAACCTGGGCAGTGACGGCTTTAAGGCAGGCATCACCGCCAGTGCCGCCGCAG
>JBDLTR010000068.1:0-13043 GCA_039805705.1 Pseudomonadota bacterium | reverse complement strand
CTCCAACCAGCGGGATGCTGGAAGAAATCGAAGGCTCGGTACAGGGCCACCGTGATGGCCATGGTTTCTTGGTTCGCGACGACGGCGAACCCGACATCTACCTCCCCCCCAACGAGATGCGTGCGGTTTTGCACAAAGACCGCGTCAAGGTGCGTGTGGTGCGCCTGGACCGCAAGGGCCGGCCCGAGGGGCGCGTGGTCGAAATCCTCGAGCGGCCCGATCAGCCCATCATCGGGCGTTTGTTGCAGGAAGCCGGCTTGTGGCTGGTGGCGCCCGAGGACAAGCGCTACGGCCAGGATGTGCTGATCCCCAAAGGGGCCACCGGCACCGCCAAAGCCGGGCAGGTGGTGGTGGTCGAGCTCACCGAGCCGCCAGCCTTGTATGGCCAGCCGGTCGGGCGCGTGACCGAGGTGCTGGGCGAGATCGACGACCCGGGCATGGAGATCGAGATCGCGGTGCGCAAATACAGCGTGCCGCACGCGTTTTCCGAGGCCTGTCTGGAGCAGGCCAAGGCCTTGCCCGACAAGGTGCGCGCGGCCGACACCAAGGGCCGTGTGGACCTGCGCGATGTGCCCTTGGTCACGATCGACGGCGAGGACGCGCGCGACTTTGACGACGCGGTGTATTGCCTGCCTGCCAAGGTCGGCCGGGGCAAGGGCTGGCGCTTGCTGGTGGCGATCGCCGATGTGAGCCACTATGTGCAAACCGGCAGCGCCATCGACATCGACGCCTACGACCGTGCCACCAGCGTGTACTTTCCGCGCCGCGTGATCCCCATGCTGCCGGAGAAGCTCTCCAATGGCCTGTGCTCGCTCAACCCCGACGTGGACCGCCTGTGCATGGTCTGTGACATGCTGGTCACGGCCAAGGGCGATGTGCACGCCTACCAGTTCTACCCGGCCGTGATGCACAGCCATGCGCGTTTCACCTACACCGAGGTGGCGGCGATTTTGGCCAACACGCGCGGCCCCGAGGCCATGCGCCGCCAGGCGCGGGTGCAGGATTTGCTGAACCTGCACGACGTCTACCGCGCCTTGCTGGCCCAGCGCCAGGTGCGCGGCGCGGTGGATTTCGAAACCACCGAGACCCAGATCGTCTGCGACGAGAACGGCCGCATTGAAAAAATCGTTCCACGCACGCGCAACGAGGCCCACCGCCTGATCGAAGAGGCCATGCTGGCCGCCAACGTCTGCAGTGCCGACTTCATCCAGCAAGCCCAGCACCCGGGCCTGTTCCGGGTGCACGAAGGCCCGACGCCTGAGAAAAAAGAGATCCTGCGCAACTACCTCAAGGCGCTCGGTGTGGGCATGGGCCTGAGCGACGATCCGCACACCGCCGAATTCCAGAAAATCGCCCAGGCCACCAAGGACCGGCCCGACGCCCAGCAGATCCACGCCATGCTGCTGCGCTCGATGCAACAGGCCATCTACACGCCGATCAACAGCGGCCACTTTGGTCTGGCCTACGAGGCTTATACCCACTTCACCAGCCCGATCCGCCGCTACCCCGATTTGCTGGTGCACCGCGTGATCAAGGCCATCCTGCAAGAGAAGAAGTACACGCTGCCCGATCTGCCGACGCCCGGCGAAGCGCATGCGAAGCTGTCCAAGCGTCTGCAAAAGAACAAGCCCAGCACGGGCGGGCGCGCACACCGCATGCCGCGCGTGAAGATGTCGCCGCACGAGCAGCAGGCCTGGGAGGCGGCGGGTTTGCATTGCAGCGCCAATGAGCGCCGTGCCGACGAAGCCAGCCGCGATGTCGAAGCTTGGCTCAAGTGCAAATACATGCGCGAGCACCTGGGCGAGGAATACGGCGGCGTGGTCAGCGCCGTCACCACCTTCGGCCTGTTCGTCACGCTCGACAGCCTGTACGTCGAGGGCCTGGTGCACATCACCGAGTTGGGCGGCGAGTATTTCCGCTTTGACGAGGCGCGCCAGGAGCTGCGCGGCGAGCGCACCGGCATTCGCTACGCGATCGGCACGCGGGTGCAGGTGCAGGTCAGCCGCGTCGACCTGGATGGGCGCAAGATCGACTTCCGCCTGGTGCGTCCGGGCGATGACCTGTTGCCGCGCGCCATGCGCGACAAAGGGGTGGCCGATCAGCCGGCCAAGCGCGCAGGCAAAAAAGCCAAGCCGCGTTCAGGCGAGGGCGCTGCGCCCGGCGAAAAAGCCCGTTCGCCGATGCAGGCGCTCAAAGCGTCGGTGAAAAAGGCGGTGGCGCGTAAAAAGGGCAAAGACAAAGGCAAAGCCGCACGCGCGGCGCGGCGCTGACGGGCTCAGCCCCAGCGCTGGGCCAGCGCGCTGGCGGTCAGCGGCTGATCGGCGGGCCAGCCATCGGCCAGTTGGCCGTGGCGCCAAACGGCGTCGCAGCAGGCCGTCCAGGCGTCGGGGCCTTGTGCCCAGCGGCCCCCGATGAAGCCGGCCAGCACATCGCCCGTGCCGCCCACGGCCAAGCGGCCATTGCCGGTGGTGTTGACGCGTGTGGTCCGTCCGGTCTGTGCGATCACCGTGCCTGAGCCTTTGAGCACCACGGTGGCGCTCAAGCGCTCGGCCAGCTGCTGTGCGGCGGCGAGCCGGTCGGCTTGCACCTCGGCCGTGCGGCATCCCAACAGGCGCGCGGCTTCCAAGGGGTGGGGGGTGAGCACCGTGGGCCGCTGCTGTTGTGCGCGGGCGCGCAACAGGTCTTGCAGCCAGGGGTCGCTGGCCACCGCGTTCAAAGCGTCGGCGTCGAGCACCAGGCGCGCGCTGCGCTGCAACACCGCGCCCAGGTGGGGCAGGATGCTGCGCCCACCGCCGCAACCGATGACCACCGTCAGCTGCGGCAGGTCCAGGGCGCGGATGTGGCGCAGCATCACGTCGGGCAGGGGGCTGTCGTCGCCGCCGCTGGGCTCAGGCCAGGCCAGCAGGGTGCGGCCAGCGCCCGCGTGCAAGGCCGCGCTGGCGGCGAGCCAGGCTGCGCCGCGCATGCCCAGGCCGCGTTCGGCCAGACCCTCGCCGCCCACGATCGCCACATCGCCATGGACGCCTTTGTGGCTGGCATGCCGCCTCGGCTGCCGGCTGGGCGCAGGGCTGGTCTCGGCGTCGGGCGCGCCCAGATCGGGGTGCTCTGCCAGCAAAGGGGCGAGCCAGAGCTCGCCGCAAGCGTCCCGCCCATGGCCCATGAACAGGCCAGGCTTGGCGGCGATCATGGTCAGGGTGTGGTCGGCGCGCACGGTGTGTTCGGTCTGGCCCAAGGGTTGGCCGCTGTCAGCATCGAGCCCGCTGGGCAGGTCGATGGCCAGCACGGTCGCTGGGCAGGCGCGCAGCCAGGTGATCGCCGCGAGCAAGGCGCCTTCGGGCGCACGCCGCGCGCCCAGGCCCAGCAGCGCGTCGATGCACAGGTCTTGCGGCCCCAGCGCGTGCTCGGTGGGCGGCTGGCCCGTGTGGATGGGCACGCCGGCGGCTTGCGCGCGTGCCAGCGCGCGCTGCGCGTGCGCCGGTGGCTGTGCCGCGGGCGCGGGCAGCCACACCTGCACAGGCAGACCGGCCTGGTGCAGGTGCCACGCGGCCTCCAGGCCGTCGCCGCCGTTGTTGCCGGGCCCCGCCAGCACCCAGATGTGGCGGGCATGCGGGGCCAGTGCCATGGCCAGGCGGGCGGTGGCCAGGCCGGCCAGGTCCATCAGCGGGGTGGGGCTGTGTGCTTGCAGGGCCTGCTCTGCGCGCACCAGGCCCTCGCGGCGCCAAAGCGGGAGGGCGGGACCCTGGGCAGGCAGCAAACGCTGGAGGGGGGCCAGGGGCAGGGCGCCGTGTGTGGGGTTCATGGGGTGCTCAGGGTCGGGGTGTCCCGGGTGCTATAATCCTAAGGCTTTGCGCGGTGGTGTCCAGCCCGGACCCGCGAGGTGCAAAGCCAATCGCAAACCCGCCCCCACAAGGTGTCACGGCCTCGGCCGTGATTGTTGGGCGGGATTTCAGACCCAACCTTTGGAGCACATTATGTCCGTCACCATGCGTGAAATGCTGGAAGCCGGTGTCCACTTCGGCCACCAAACCCGCTTCTGGAACCCCAAGATGGCCCCCTTCATTTTCGGCCATCGCAACAAGATCCACATCATCAACCTGGAAAAGTCGCTGCCGATGTTCCAGGAGGCGACCAAGTTCGTCAAACAGCTGGCCGCCAACCGCGGCACCATCCTGATGGTGGGCACCAAGCGCCAGGCCCGTGAGCTGCTGGCCGCCGAAGCCCAGCGCGCCGGCATGCCTTTTGTGGACCAGCGTTGGCTGGGCGGCATGCTGACCAACTTCAAAACCGTCAAGACCTCGATCAAGCGCCTCAAGGACATGAAGGCCCAGCAAGAAGCTGGCCTGGACAGCCTGAGCAAGAAAGAGCAGCTGATGTTCAAGCGCGAGATCGAGAAGCTCGAGAAGGACATCGGCGGCATCCAGGACATGAACACCCTGCCGGACGCCATTTTTGTGATCGACGTGGGTTACCACAAGATCGCCATCGCCGAAGCCAAGAAGCTGGGCATTCCGCTGATCGGCGTGGTGGACTCCAACCACTCGCCCGAAGGCATCGACTATGTGATCCCCGGCAACGACGACTCGGCCAAGGCCGTGGCCCTGTACGCCCGTGGCATCGCTGACGCGATCCTCGAAGGCCGCGCCAATGCCGTGACCGATGTGGTCAAGGCCGTGGCCGCCGAAGGCGAAGACGAGTTCGTCGAAGTCTCGGCCTGAGCCCCGAACGCTCAATCAAAGGGGCTTCGTGGCCCCTTTTTTTCAACCTGATTTTTTAAACGGATAGACGGAGAGATTCCAATGGCAGCAATCACCGCAAGCATGGTCGCCGAACTGCGTGGCAAGACCGACGCCCCCATGATGGAGTGCAAGAAAGCCCTGACCGAAGCCGACGGCGACATGGCCAAGGCCGAAGAGATCCTGCGCGTCAAGCTGGGCACCAAGGCCGGCAAGGCCGCCTCGCGCGTGACCGCCGAAGGCGTGGTCGCCAGCTTCGTCATCGGCACCACCGGCGCCATGATCGAAGTCAACTGCGAAACCGACTTCGTCACCAAGAACGACAGCTTCCTGGCCTTGGCCAAAGCCGCTGCCGAACTGGTGGCCAAGCACAACCCGGCCGACATCGACGCTCTGGGCGCTTTGGCTTACAGCCAGGACGGTTTTGGCCCCACGCTCGAAGAAGTGCGCAAGGGCCTGATCGGCAAGATCGGTGAGAACATGAGCTTTCGCCGCTTCAAGCGCGTGGAAGGCGTGAAGACCGCTTCCTACCTGCACGGCACCCGCATCGGCGTGCTGGTCGAGTTCGACGGCGAAGAGCAAGCCGCCAAGGACGTGGCCATGCACGTGGCCGCCATGAAGCCTGTGGCCCTGACCAGCGCCGACGTGCCCGCCGACCTGATCGCCAAAGAGCGCGCTGTGGCCGAAGCCAAAGCCGCCGAGTCGGGCAAGCCCGCCGACATCGCCGCCAAGATGATCGAAGGCTCGGTGCAGAAGTACCTCAAGGAAGTGTCGCTGTTCAACCAGCCCTTCGTGAAGAACGACAAGCAAACCGTCGAGCAAATGCTCAAGGCCGCCAACACCACCGTCAAGGCGTTCACGCTGTACGTGGTGGGCGAGGGCATCGAGAAGAAGGTCGACGACTTCGCGGCCGAAGTGGCTGCCCAGGTGGCTGCCGCCAAAGGCGCCGCCTGAGTCGACACCGTTCACCGCTAAACTAACGCCACACACCCCTTCAGGAGAGACGCCCATGACCCCAGCCACACCGGCCCACAAGCGCATTTTGCTCAAGCTGTCCGGTGAGGCCCTCATGGGCGACGATCAATTCGGCATCAACCGCGCGACCATCGTGCGCATGGTCGACGAGATCGCCGAAGTGACCCGTCTGGGGGTGGAGGTGGCGGTGGTCATTGGCGGGGGCAACATCTTCCGCGGCGTGGCCGGTGGTTCGGTCGGCATGGACCGCGCCACCGCCGACTACATGGGCATGCTGGCCACGGTGATGAACTCGCTGGCCCTGGCGGACGCCATGAACAAGGTGGGCCTGACGGCGCGCGTGATGTCGGCCATCGGCATCGACCAGGTGGTCGAGCCCTATGTGCGGCCCAAGGCCCTGCAGTACCTCGAAGAGGGCAAGGTGGTGGTCTTCGCCGCGGGCACCGGCAACCCCTTCTTCACCACCGACACGGCCGCTGCGCTGCGCGGCGCCGAGATCGGCGCCGAGATGGTGCTCAAGGCCACCAAGGTCGACGGCGTGTACACGGCCGACCCCAAAAAAGACCCGAGCGCCACGCGCTACAGCCAGCTCAGCTTTGATGAGGCCATGTCCAAAAACCTGGGCATCATGGACGCCACGGCATTCGCGCTGTGCCGCGACCAGAAGCTGCCGATCAAGGTGTTCTCGATTTTCAAGAACGGTGCGCTCAAGCGCGTCGTGATGGGCGAGGACGAAGGCACCCTGGTGCATGTCTGACCGCCCCTCAGACTGGAGAAATTCATGACGATTGCAGACATCAAAAAGAACACCGAAAGCAAGATGGAGCAGTCCATCGCGGCTTTCAAAAACAACCTGGGCAAGATCCGCACCGGTCGCGCCAGCCCGGCCCTCTTGGACGTGGTCCAGGTGGAGTACTACGGCTCCATGGTGCCGCTGTCGCAGGTGGCCAACGTGGCCTTGCTCGATGCGCGCACCATCAGCGTGCAGCCCTGGGAAAAGGGCATGGGCGCCAAGATCGAAAAAGCCATCCGCGAGAGCGATCTGGGCCTGAACCCGGCGTCCATGGGTGATCTGATCCGCGTGCCCATGCCGCCCATGAGCGAAGAACGCCGCAAGGAAATGACCAAACTGGTCAAAGCCGAGGGCGAGCACGCCAAAGTGGCGGTGCGCAACCTGCGCCGCGACGCCAACGAGGCGGTCAAAAAGCTGGTCAAGGACAAAGAAGCGACCGAGGACGACCAAAAGCGCACCGAGGCCGACATCCAGAAAATGACGGACAAGCGCATCGCCGAGATCGACCAGTTGGTGGCCGCCAAGGAACAAGACATCATGGCGGTCTGAGCCAGGATGCCTGCCCGCAACAGTCAAGACACCGAGGCCGCCGACAGCGGCCTTTTTTACTGAAACGCCGATGCTCAAACAACGTGTGATCACCGCCTTGGTCCTGCTGGCCATCTTTTTGCCGGCGCTTTTCAGCCCTGACACGCGGTATTTCGTGGCGCTGACCTTGCTGCTGATTTGCGCTGGGGCCTGGGAGTGGGGTCGGCTCAACGGTTGGACAGACCGCGGTGCGCTGTGGGGGGCCGTGTTGTGCGGCGCGGCTGGCGTGCTGGCCCTGCAGACGGGCTGGGCGCAGCAAACCTTGCCGACCCTGTGGGCCTTGGTCGGCGGCGCCTGGGTGCTGCTGGGTGTCTGGATGATCCGCGCGGGTGTGGCCGGCTGGCCGCAGGCCCCACGCACGCTGCGCTGGCTGGGCGGGCTCTTGCTCTTGGTCGTGGCCTGGCTGGCGATGGTGCAGGCCCGCCAGCGTGGCGTGAATTTCTTGTTGTCGGTGCTGACCCTGGTCTGGGTCGCCGACATCGCGGCGTATTTCGCGGGCAGGGCTTTGGGTGGCCGTTTCTTTGCGCAGAAACTGGCCCCTGCGATCAGCCCCGGCAAAACCTGGGAAGGTGCAGTGGGCGGCTTGTTGGGGGTGTTGCTGTTGGGGCTGCTGTGGACGCGCTGGGACCTGGCGCAGGGCCCGACCTGGGGCGTCAGCCTGCACAGCCTGCTGTGGCACCGCGGGCCTGGTTTGGCCTTGCTGGGTTGGGCTTTCTTGACGGCCATGAGCATCGTGGGCGATCTGGTGGAGTCGCTGGTCAAACGCAGCGCGGGGGTCAAGGACAGCTCGGGCCTCTTGCCCGGCCACGGCGGTGTGCTCGACCGGGTGGATGCCTTGCTCCCTGCCTTGCCCCTGGCGATGATGCTGGTCAGCTGGATGGAGATGTCGGCATGAAGACAGGCGCTGTCAACAAACAAGTGGTCACGGTGCTGGGGGCGACCGGCTCCATCGGCACCAGCACGCTCGATGTGCTCTCGCGCCACGCCGACCGTTTTGAGGTCCATGCCCTGACCGCCTCGAGCCAGGTCGAGCCCATGCTGGCCCTGTGTGCCCGTTTTGCACCGCGCTATGCGGTCATGGCCCAGGCCGCGGCAGCGCAGGCACTGGCCGAGCGTGTGCAGGCCGAAGGTTTGCGCACGCAGGTGCTCAGCGGCCCTGCGGCGCTGGATGAAGTCAGCAGCGCGCCAGAGGTGGACGCGGTCATGGCGGCCATCGTGGGCGCGGCGGGCTTGTCGCCTTGCCTGGCCGCAGCGCGCGCGGGCAAGCGCTTGCTGCTGGCGAACAAGGAAGCGCTGGTGGTGGGCGGTGAGGTGTTTTTGGCCGCGGTGCGCGAAGGCGGTGCGACCCTGTTGCCGATCGACAGCGAGCATTCGGCCATTTTCCAGTCGCTGCCCGAAGACCCCGCCACCTGGCAAGCCCGCATCGACAAGATCATCCTGACCGCCTCGGGTGGGCCGTTTCGCACGCGAGCGCCAGGCCGCTTGCGCGAGGTCACGCCAGCCCAGGCCTGCGCGCACCCCAACTGGTCGATGGGGCGCAAGATCTCGGTCGACTCGGCGACCATGATGAACAAGGCCCTCGAGGTGATCGAGGCGCGTTACCTGTTTGGTGTGACGCCCGAGCAGCTGGATGTGGTGATCCACCCGCAAAGCGTCATCCACTCCATGGTGCAGTACAAGGACGCCTCGGTGGTGGCCCAGCTGGGCACGCCCGACATGCGGGTGCCGATCGCCTATGGCCTGAGCTGGCCCGAGCGCATGGTGTCCGGCGCGAGCACCCTGGACTTCAGCCAGATGGCCGCCATGACCTTCGAGTCGATCCGCGCGAACGATCACCCCGCGCGTTACCCGGGTCTGGCCCTGGCTTGGCAGGCACTGGGGGCGGCGCCCGGCACCTGCGCGGTGCTCAATGCCGCCAACGAGGTCGCGGTGCAGGCTTTCCTGGACGAGCGCATCCGGTTTGACCAGATCCATGCCGTCAACCAGAGCACCTTGGCCAGTTGTCTGCCGGCGCCCCCGGCCGATTTGCCGGACCTGCTGGCCATCGATGCGCAGGCGCGCGCGAAGGCCCAAGAGGCGGTGCAGAAGCTGGCTGGCGCATGAGCGCCAGGCCCGGCCGGGCGTCAGGGCTGCGGTATTATCCTTGCGATGTGGCCAGCCGCTGGGCGCAGGCCACGCCAGCCCGGTGAGCGCGCGCTGGTGCATTTGTCCAACCTACGACCATCACCCATGCTTTTGATCCCGTCTGTTTCTCTGCGCGCCCTTGTGCTGGGTGTGTGGGCCGCCTGTTTGGCCGCCTTGCCCGCCTGGGCGGTGGAACCGTTCACCGTCCGTGACATCCGCGTCGAGGGCTTGCAGCGTGTGGAACCGGGCACGGTGTTCGCTTCGCTGCCGGTGCGTGTGGGCGAGACCTACACCGACGACAAGGGTGTGGCCGCCATCCGCGCTTTGTTTGCCTTGGGCCTGTTCAAAGACGTGCGTCTGGAAACCCAGGGCGATGTGCTGCTGGTGGTGGTCGAGGAACGCCCGACCGTGGCCGGCCTCGAATTCATCGGCCTCAAAGAGTTCGACAAGGACGTGCTGCTCAAGGCGCTCAAAGAAGTCGGATTGAGCGAAGGCCGCCCCTATGACAAGGCCTTGGCCGACAAGGCTGAGCAGGAGCTCAAGCGCCAGTACATTGGCCGCAGCCTGTATGCGGCCGAAGTGGTGACCACGGCCACACCGGTGGACCGCAACCGCGTCAACCTGAGCTTTGCCATCACCGAAGGCTCGGCCGCCAAGATCAAGCAAATCCAGATCATCGGCAACAAAGCTTTCTCGGAAAGCACGCTGCGCGACCAGTTCAACCTCGATGTGGGGGGCTGGATGAGCTGGTACACCAAGTCAGACCGCTATTCGCGCACCAAGCTCAACGGCGATCTGGAAAGCCTGCGCTCGTACTACCTGGCGCGGGGCTTTCTGGAGTTCCGCATCGACTCGACCCAGGTGTCCATGTCGCCCGACAAGCAGGAGATGTCGATCACCATCAACATCACCGAGGGTGAGCGCTTTGTGGTGTCTGCGGTGCGTCTGGAGGGCAACTACCTGGACAAGGACGACGAGTTCAAGGCCCTGGTCAAGATCCAGGCTGGTCAGCCCTACAACGCCGAGACCGTGGCCGAGACGACCAAGGCCTTCACCGACTACTTCGGCAACTTCGGCTATGCCTTTGCACGCGTGCAGGCACGTCCCGAGATCGACCGCAGCACCAACCGCGTGACCATGGTGCTGCAGGCTGACCCGGCACGCCGCGCCTATGTGCGCCGCATCCAGGTGGCGGGCAACAACCGCACCCGCGACGAAGTGATCCGCCGCGAGTTCCGCCAGTACGAGGCGGCCTGGTACGACGCCGAAAAAATCAAGCTCTCGCGCGACCGGGTCAACCGACTGGGCTTTTTCACCGATGTGAACATCGAAACCCAGGAAGTGCCGGGCACGCCCGACCAGGTGGACCTGGTGTTCTCGGTCGTTGAAAAGCCCACCGGCAGTCTGACCTTGGGGGCGGGCTTCTCCTCCTATGAAAAAGTGATGCTGACCTTCGGCATCGCCCAGGAAAACGCGTTTGGTTCTGGCAATTACCTGGCCCTGCAGGTCAACACCAGCCGCTACAACCGCAACATCGTGGTCAGCACCACCGACCCGTATTTCACCGAGAACGGCATCTCCAGGACGTTTGACCTGTTCTACCGCACGACGCGGCCGTATTTCGGCGACATCAACTCCTACAGCCTGGTGAACGCGGGCGTGGGCATCCGCTTCGGTGTGCCGGTCACCGAAAAAGACACGGTCTTTGTGGGGGCGAACCTGGAGCAAACCGAGATTCGGCCCGGCACAGGGGACATGCCCGATGCTTGGAAGCGGTACAGCGACGAATTCGGCGCCACCAGCCGCGCACTGCCGCTGACCCTGGGCTGGGCGCGTGATGGCCGGGACAGCGCTCTGGTGCCCACCAGTGGCACTTACCAGCGCGTGTTTGCCGACGTGAGCTCGGCCGGCGACGCGCGCTACTACCGCGCCAACTACCAGCTGCAGAACTACGTGCCCCTGGGCAAAAAATACACGCTGGCCTTCAACAGCGACATTGGCTATGGCGCAGGTTTGGGCGGCAAGCCTTTCCCTTTGTTCAAAAACTATTACGTCGGGGGCTTGGGCAGCGTACGGGGCTTCCAGCCGTCCACCGTCGGCCCAGTGCAAGCCACCTCTGCCACGAACACCAACCCGGTCTACCTCGGCGGCAGCAAGAAATTGGTGCTCAACGCCGAGTTCATCGGGCCGTTCCCCGGCACAGGCAACGACAAAACCCTGCGCATGTTCGCGTTCATGGACGCAGGCTCGGCGTTTGCCGACAGCGATCCGATACGCCTGAACGACCTGCGCATGTCCTACGGCGTCGGCCTGAGCTGGCTCTCGCCGATGGGCCCGCTGCGCTTTTCTTACGGTATCCCCTTTAAGAAGCGTGCGGACGATAAAATCCAAAAACTTCAATTCCAAATCGGAACTTCTTTCTGATGAAAACTCTGCGTCAACACTGCGTGCCGGCCCTGCTGGCGGGTTTGGGACTTCTGGGCTCGACCTTGGCCATGGCCCAAGAATTCAAAATGGGCTTTGTCAACACCGAGCGCATCTTCCGCGAGGCGGCCACGGCCAAGCAGGCGCAAGCCAAGTTGGAGCAGGAGTTCGCCAAGCGCGAGAAAGAACTGATCGAGGCGGGCAACACCCTCAAGGCCGCTTCTGAAAAGCTCGAGCGTGAAGCCCCCACCTTGGCCGAAAGCCAGCGCGTGGCGCGCCAAAAGCAGCTGGTTGAACAAGACCGTGATTTCCAGCGCAAGCGCCGCGAGTTCCAGGAAGACCTGAACGCGCGCAAAAACGAAGAGCAGCAGCTCGTCGTCGAGCGCGCCAACCGCGCGGTCAAGCAGGTGGCCGAATCGGAGAAGTACGACGTCGTCTTCCAGGAGGCCGTCTACATCAACCCCAAGCACGACATCACCGACAAGGTCATCAAGGCCCTGAACGCGGCCAAGTGAGTCTGAGCCTGTGGCGCTGAGGCTGGGATCCATCATCGACGCGCTGGGCGGCCAGCTTTTGGGGGCCGCCGACAAACAGATCTCGCGCCTGGCCCCTTTGCATTCGGCGGGGCCCGACGACATCAGCTTCCTCAGCCACGCCCGTTACCGCCAGCAGTTGCAAGACAGCCGGGCGGGCGCGGTGATCGTGGCCCCGGCCATGCAGGCGCTGGCGGCCGAGCGCGAAGCGGTGATCCTGGCCGACGATCCTTACCTGTATTTTTCGCGCCTGAGCCGTTTGTGGCGGCGTGAACACCCGCTGCCTTTGCGCCACCGCATCCATCCCTCGGCGGTGATCGACCCGGCGGCGCAGATCGCCGACGACGCGGTGATCGGCCCCCTGTGCGTGGTCGAAGCCGGCGCGCGCATCGGTACGGGCACGGTCTTGCACAGCCGTGTGACGGTGGGGCAGGGCTGCCAGTTGGGTGAGCGCTGCATCGTGCACCCGGGCGTGGTGATCGGTGCCGACGGCTTTGGTTTCGCGCCGCATGCGGGGCAATGGGAAAAGATCGAGCAATTGGGCGCGGTGCGCATCGGCAACGATGTGGAGATCGGTGCCAACACCTGCATCGACCGCGGCGCCCTGGAGGACACGGTGATCGAGGACGGCGTCAAGCTCGACAACCTGATCCAGATCGGCCACAACGTGCATGTGGGCGCGCACACCGCCATGGCCGGCTGTGTGGGGGTGGCCGGCAGTGCGAAAATTGGGGCCCATTGCACCATCGGCGGTGGCGCTGTGGTGCTGGGGCACCTGAGCCTGGCCGATGGTGTGCACATCTCGGCCGCCTCGGTCGTCACGCGCTCGATCGGTCAGCCCGGGCACTACACCGGCATGTTCCCGATCGACGA
>JBDLTR010000067.1:0-11869 GCA_039805705.1 Pseudomonadota bacterium | reverse complement strand
TGCTCAATTCGCTGGATGGCAATGTCAGCGTGATCGACCCGCAAACCTGGATTGAAAAAAAGCGCCTGCCCACCGGCAAGGAGCCGCACCACCTGTACATGACGCCCGATGAAAAATCGGTGATCGTGGCCAATGCGCTGGGCGATTCGCTGACCTTCATCGACCCGCGCACCGCCGAGATCCAGCGCACGGTCACAGGCATCCTCGACCCCTACCAGCTGCGTTTTTCGCCCGACATGAAATGGTTCGTGACCGCGGCCAACCGCCTCAACCATGTGGACATCTACCGCTGGGATGGCCAGAACCTCACGCTGGTCAAGCGCCTGCCCACCGGCAAAACGCCCAGCCACCTGTGGATCGACAGCAAAAGCACCACCGTGTGGGCGACGATGCAAGACAGCGACGAGCTGGTCACCATCGACCTGGCCACGCAGACGATCAAGAGCCGCGTGCCGACCGGTCCCATGCCCGCCGACGTGTTCGGCACCCCCGACGACAAGACGCTGCTGGTGGGTCTGACGGGCGGTGACGGTGTGGAGGTCTTTGACCTGAGCACGGGCACGCCCAAACGCTTGCGTTTGCTGCCCACGGGCAAAGGTGCACACGCTTTCCGTGCGCTCGGCGACCGCAAGCATGTGCTGGTGAGCAACCGCGTGGCCAACACCATCAGCCAGATCGACTACAGCACCCTGCAGGTGGTGGCCGAGTTGCCCGGCCCCTCGGGCCCGGACTGCATGGAGGTCAGCGCCGACGGCAAAACCATTTTGGTGGCCTCGCGCTGGGCACGCAAACTCAGCGTGATCGACATCGCCAGCCGCAAGGTGGTGCGGCAAGTGAACGTGGGCAAATCGCCGCACGGGGTGTGGACACTCGACCATGCGGGCCGCCAGTGAGGTGCTCAAAACCGTGCTGGCCGCTGGCGCCCTGCTGGCTGGCGCAGTGCACGCCGCGTGCGAGCGGCCGCTGTACCTGACGTTTGACACCGGCCACATGGGCGTGGCCCCCTTGATCGCCGAGGTGCTGGCGCGCCAGCAGGTGCGCGTGACCTTTTTTGCGGCGCATGAAAAAACACAGGAGGGCGATGGCACCCTGGGCACGCACTGGGCCGCCTGGTGGCGAGCCCGCGCGCAAGAGGGCCACGCCTTCGCCAGCCACACCCATGACCACGCGTACTGGCGCGCTGACGAGGCCGATGGCGGTTTTCGCATCCGCCCCAGCAGTGGCCCGCAAGCCGGGCGCGATCTGCGCTGGCGCGCCGAGGATTACTGCGCCAACCTGAACCAGGCCTCGGCGCGTTTGCAACAGCTCACTGGCCAGACGCCGCTGCCGCTGTTTCGCGCGCCGGGCGGCAAGCACTCGCCCGCGCTCTTGCAGGCTGCACAGGCCTGCGGTTACCAGCATGTAGGTTGGGCAGAGGCGGGCTTTTTGGGCGACGAGCTGCCCAGCGACCGTTACCCGAATGCCCGCCTGCTACAGCAGGCGTTGGCACGCATCCGGCCTGGCGACATCCTGATGGCGCACCTGGGCATCTGGTCGCGCCAAGACCCCTGGGCGCCGGCGGTGCTCGAGCCGCTGATCGAAGGCCTCAAAGCCAAGGGCCACTGTTTTGCCACTTTGCGCGAGCACCCGCGCTACCGCGACTGGATTGCCCATCACCCCCTGGGTGCGCAGGCTTTGCAGACCGCGCGATGATGCTGCCATGGACAGCTTGAGCGAATGGTTCGCCTTGGCCCAGCAGGGCCTGTTTGAGACGGTGGCGCAGCCCCTGGCCGTCTGGGGGGGGCTGTCGAACCTGCTGGAGGTCGCTTACGAAGGCACAGGCTGGTTGCTGGTGGGGTTGCTGCAGATCGTGCTCATGCTGCTCGTGATCGGCCCGCTGGAGCGCCTGTGGCCGGCGGCTGCGGTGCAAGACCGGGCGGCGGTGCGTGTCGATGTGCTCTACACCTTGCTGCACCGCCTGGGCCTGTTTCGCCTGGCCATGTTTTTCAGCTTTGACGCGCTGTTCGAGCAAGGCCTGGGTTGGCTGCGTGCGCACGGCATGCCGACGTGGCACCTCGACCAGCTGTGGCCTGGCGTGAGCGACCAAGCCCTGGTGAGCTTTGTGATTTACCTGCTGGCCTTTGATTTTGTGAACTACTGGATCCACCGCGCGCAGCACCAATCCGAGCGCTGGTGGGCCTTGCACGCGTTGCACCATGCCCAGCGCGAGATGACGATGTGGACCGACAACCGCAACCACCTGCTCGACAGCATCGCCACCAGCCTGGTGTTTTCGGCCGTGGCCGCGCTGATCGGTGTGGGGCCGGGCCAGTTCGTCGCCTTGATCGCTTTGGGCCAGCTCAGCGAGAGCCTGCAGCACGCCAACCTGCGGTGGTGGTTTGGCGCCTGGGGCGAGCGCTTGTGGGTCAGCCCGCGCTTTCACCGCCGCCACCACAGCGTGGGCATTGGGCACGAATCCGAGCGGCAAGGCCGCGTGGTTTTGGGGGGCTGCAATTTCGGCGTTTTGCTGCCTTGGTGGGACATGCTGTTTGGCACAGCCGATTTCGAGCGCCGCTTTGACCCGACCGGGGTGCGCGACCAGCTGGAGCAGGGCCGCGACTATGGGCGGGGCTTTTGGGCGCAGCAGTGGCTGGGCCTTCAGCGCTGGTGGGCGCCCGACCGCGCCGTGTGAGCCGTTTGACAAAATGGCACACAGCCTGCTTGGACAGGCCCGATGGGTCTCGCACAATCGGGCTTCCTTTCACTTTCTGTCTGAGGTTTGCCCGATGAACAAACTCCTCTTGGCCCTGATCGCCGCCCTGAGCCTGAGCGCTTTTGCCCAAGCCCCCGCTAACACCTGCGAGGCGCAAGCGGCCGACAAGAAATTGGCCGGTGCGGCCAAAACCTCTTTCATGAAAAAGTGCGAGCGTGAAGCGGGTGGTGCGTCGGCCGACGCCCACCATGCCGCTTGCGAAAAGGCCGCTGCCGACAAGAAGTTGGCGGGCGCGGCGAAAAACAGCTTCATCAAGAAATGCGAGAAGGACGCTGCGGCCCAATGAAGGCCGCCTGAGCACACGGCCCTCGGGCTGCTCTGCCTGCCAAGCCCCGGTCACCCGCAGGTGCCGGGGCTTTGTTTTGGGGGAGAGTCCAGCGCGGGGTCGGCTGCTAAGCTTGCACCATGCGTTTGCTCTTGGATTCTTTTTGGCGCGCGGCTTTTTACTGCCTGAACCCGCGCGTGATCGCCCTCTCGCTCCTGCCTTTGGGGCTGATGGTGCTGCTGTCGGGCCTGCTCGGCTACGCGTATTGGGACCTGGCGGTGGACCAGGTGCACGGCTGGCTGGAGTCGTCGAGCCTGCTCAGCGTGGTCTGGCGCTGGTTCGATGGCGTGGGTGTGTCCAACCTGAAAACTGTGGTCGCGCCCTTGTTGGTGATCTTCACCGCCACGCCGCTGCTGGTGATCGTGTCGCTGTTGGCGGTGTCGCTGTTCATGACGCCGGCGCTCACGCGCCTGGTGGCCGAGCGGCGTTTTGCAAGCCTGTCGCGTGGGCACGGCGGCACGTGGTGGTCCAGCCTGGGCTGGACCTTGGCCTCGGTGCTGCTGGCCATGGGCGCCATGGTGCTGACCTTGCCACTGTGGCTGGTGCCGCCCATGGCCATGGTGCTGCCCTCCTTGATCTGGGGCTGGCTGACTTACCGCGTGATGGCCTATGACGTCCTGGGCGAGTTCGCCAGCGCCCCCGAGCGCCAAGCTGTGATGGTCCGCCACCGGCTGAGCCTTTTGGGCATGGGTGTCTTCACCGGCCTGATGGGCGCCGCGCCCAGCGTGGTCTGGGCCTCTGGGGCCTTGTTTGCCGCGGCCTTTGTGATCCTGATCCCGCTGGCGATCTGGATCTACATGCTGGTGTTCGCGTTTTCCTCGCTGTGGTTCGCGCATTACGCGCTCACCGCCCTGGCCGAGCTGCGCGCCGAGCAAGCGGTCGGCGGCGAAGTGGTGGATGTCCCGCCAACGACCCCGCCCGCTTCGCTGCATGCGAGCGAGCGTTTAGCATCGGTGCATGACCCCCTCGAAGACCGACATCAGCCCTGAGGCCAGCGCGCCGCGCTTTGGCCTGATCATCATTGGCGACGAAATCCTCTCGGGCAAGCGCGCCGACAAGCACCTCACGCGCTTCATCGAGATCCTGGCCGCGCGCGGTCTGCCTTTGGCCTGGGCCGAGTATGTGGGGGACGATCCCGAGCGCATCACCGCCACGCTGGCGCGCGCCTTCGCCAGTGGTGACGTGGTCTTTTCTTGCGGTGGCATCGGCGCCACGCCCGATGACCACACCCGCCCATGCGCGGCCCGTGCCTTGGGCCAGCCGCTGGTGCTGCACCCCGAGGCCGAGCGCCTGATCCGCGAGCGCATGCAGGACGTGGCGCGCGAGCAGGGGCAGCCTTATGAACCCGAGCGCGCCGACAACGTGCACCGTTTGAACATGGGCATGTTCCCGCAGGGCGCCAGCATCGTGCCCAACCCGTACAACAAGATCCCCGGTTTTGCCTGCGGCTCGGTGTTCTTTCTGCCCGGCTTCCCGGTCATGGCCTGGCCCATGGCCGAGTGGGTGCTGGACACCCACTTTGCCGCTTTCTTCCAGCAGGCGGCCCAGTTGGAAAAATCGGTCATCGTGTTCGACGCGATGGAATCCACGCTGACCCCGCTGATGCAGACGCTGGAAGTCGAACATCCCCGGATCAAGGTGTTCAGCTTGCCCAGTGTGGACCACCCGCAATGGGGGCGGCACATCGAATTGGGCGTCAAAGGCCCGGCCGAGGCGGTCGAGGCCGCTTATGCGGCTTTGCAGCAGGGTTTGCAGGCCTTCGCTGTGCGCCTAGGCCCCGAAATGGTGCGTTGAACCTATTTGCACCAATAAGGTGCATAATGGCACCAAATCGGGGTGTGCTCACGCAGGACATTTTTCAGTTCGGCGGCCTGGAGCCATCGGGGGCCCAGGCAAAATAGCGGGCTGAGTGGCGGATCGCGCGTTGGAGCCTGCTTGGCACAAAAACTGCTGAATCCCTGCATCTGATTTCAACCCCCAGCCCTACCAGGAGATTCTGATGGCCAAGACCGTCGCAGACGTGATGAAGATGGTGAAAGACAACGAAGTCAAGTTCGTCGACTTCCGTTTCACCGATACCCGTGGCAAGTGGCAGCACATCACCGTGCCCGTGTCCCAGTTCGACGAAGAGAAGTTCGAACAGGGCCAGGCCTTCGACGGCTCTTCGATCGCCGGCTGGAAAGGCATCGAAGCCTCCGACATGCTGCTGGTGCCCGAAGCCAGCACCGCCTTCATCGACCCCTTCTTCGAAGAGACCACCCTGGTGCTGGTCTGCGACGTGATCGAGCCCACCGATGGCAAGGCCTATGAGCGCGATCCGCGCTCGATCGCCAAGCGCGCCGAAGCCTACCTCAAGGCCTCGGGCCTGGGCGACACCGCTTTCTTCGGTCCGGAACCCGAATTCTTCCTGTTCGACGACGTGCGCTGGAGCAACGAGCCCGGCCACAGTTTCTACGCCATCGACGAGTACGAGGCCCCCTGGAACAGCGGCACCAAGATGGAAGGTGGTAACCGTGGCCACCGTCCGCGCACCAAGGGCGGTTATTTCCCGGTGCCCCCGGTCGACAGCACGCAAGACCTGCGCAACGAGATGGTGCAGGTGCTCGAAGCTGTGGGCGTGCCGGTCGAAGTGCACCACCACGAAGTGGCTGGCGCTGGCCAGTGCGAGATCGGCACCAAGTTCAGCACCCTGGTCGAGCGCGCCGATTGGACGTTGCTGCAAAAGTACGTGATCCAGAACGTGGCCAACGCCTACGGCAAGACCGCCACCTTCATGCCCAAGCCCTACCACGGTGACAACGGCTCCGGCATGCACGTGCACCAGTCGGTGTGGAAAGACGGCAAGAACCTGTTCGCAGGCAACGGCTACGCCGGCCTGTCCGAGTTCGCGCTGTACTACATCGGCGGCATCATCAAGCACGCCCGTGCGCTCAACGCCATCACCAACCCCGGCACCAACAGCTACAAGCGCCTGGTGCCGCACTTCGAAGCCCCGGTCAAGCTGGCCTACTCGGCCAAGAACCGTTCGGCTTCGATCCGCATCCCCAACGTGGCCTCCGACAAGGCCCGCCGCGTGGAAGCGCGTTTCCCCGATCCGCTGTGCAACCCCTACCTGGGCTTTGCTGCGCTGCTGATGGCCGGTCTGGACGGCGTGGAAAACAAGATCCACCCGGGCGAGGCCGCCACCAAGGACCTCTACCACCTGCCGCCCGAAGAAGACAAGCTGGTGCCCACCGTCTGCCACAGCCTGGACCAAGCCCTCGAGAGCCTGGACAAGGACCGCGCCTTCCTGACCAAGGGCGGTGTGTTCACTGACTCGTGGATCGACGCCTACATCGAACTCAAGATGCAGGAAGTCACCCGCGCCCGCGTGGAAGTCTCGCCGGTCGAGTACGACATGTACTTCTCCCTGTGACACCATGACCCGCATTGCGCCACGCAGTGCACACCCAGGACGGCTTCGGCCGTCCTTTTTTTTCTGGAGCCTGCTGTGCGCGCAGTGGGCGCTGGCGCAGCCGGCCGTTTACCGCTGCGGGCAGGAATACACCAACGCCCCGGCCGACGCCCAGCGCTGCGAGCGTTTGGCCCTGCCCTCGGTCACGGTGATCCCCGGCACCAAGGCCCAAGCCCCCCTGCCACAGGCCGAGGCCAGTGCCACGGTCACCCCGGGTGCCGACGCTGCGCCGCAAAAGCAGCGCGACGAGATGGCGCGCCGCATTGTCTTGGCCGAGCTCGACAAGGCGCGCGCGCAGCATGCGCAGTTGCTCCAGGCATGGCGGCAACTGCCTGCGGCCAACCCCCCGCAGCCGCAAGCCCAGGCGCTGCAAGCCAGCATCGAGCGGGTGGCGCGCGACATCGACAGTCTGCAGCGCGAGCTGGCCCGCAAAACGCCATGACAGCCCCCGCCCCATCCAGCGCCCGTTTCACCGGCTTTGACCTGCTGGCCACGCCGGTGGCCGTGCTCGACGAGCACGGCCATGTGTTGTCGGTCAATGCCGCGCTCGAAGACGTGCTGGGCCAGTCGAGGCGCAGCCTGCAGGGTGAGCCCTTGGCGCCTCACTTTGTGGACGCGAGCCCCTTGCTCAGCGCCTTGCAGGGCGTGCAGGCCAACGAATTTGCCGCCCTGCGCTACGAGGCGGCGCTGCGCAGGGCGCGCCATGCCGAGCCGCTGCCGGTGCATGTGATCATCGCGCCCTCGGACCGCGCGGGCGAGGTCATCGTCGAGCTGCTGCCGGTGGAGCAGAAAACCCGCCAAGAGCGCGAGGAGCGGCTGCTGGAGCAGACGCAGGCCAACAAAGAGCTGATCCGCAACCTGGCGCACGAGATCAAAAACCCTTTGGGGGGCATCCGCGGCGCTGCGCAGCTGCTGGAGATGGAGCTGCAAAACAAGGAGTTGACCGAGTACACCCAGGTCATCATCCACGAGGCCGACCGGCTGCAAACCCTGGTGGACCGCCTGCTCGCGCCGCACCGTCGCCCCCACGTGGTGGGCGATGTGAACATCCACGAGGTGTGCGAGCGCGTGCGGGCGCTGATCCTGGCCGAGTTCCCCAAGGGCTTGCGCGTGGTGCGCGACTACGACATTTCGATCCCCGAGTTCCGCGGCGACCGCGAGCAACTGATCCAGGCGGTGCTGAACATCGCACACAACGCGGCCCAGGCCCTGCACGAACGCATCGCGCAAGGCGATGGCCAGATCGTTTTGCGCACCCGCATCCTGCGCCAGGTCACGTTTGGCAAGCAGCGTTACCGCTTGGCATTGGAATTGCATGTGATTGACAACGGGCCCGGCGTGCCGGACTCGATCAAGGACCGCATTTTTGCGCCGCTGGTGTCGGGGCGCGAGGGCGGTTCGGGCCTGGGGCTGACCTTGGCCCAGACCTTTGTGCAACAGCACCATGGCCTGATCGAGTGCGACAGCGAGCCCGGTTGTACGGATTTCAAGATCCTGATCCCTTTGCCCTGAGTCCGATGACCTTGTGGGACAGAGCTTCAGCTCTGCCCCCAACCCACTGAAAGCCCACATGCCGATGAAGCCGATCTGGATCGTAGACGATGACCAATCCATCCGCTTCGTGCTGGAGAAAGCGCTGCAGCGCGAGGGCTTGCCCAGCCGCAGCTTCACAAATCCGCGCGAAGTGCTCAGGGCGCTGGAGGCGGGCGATGGCGAAGGCCCGCAAGTGCTGGTCAGCGACATCCGCATGCCGGGGGGGTCAGGCCTGGACCTGCTGGCCACCGTCAAGCAGCGCTTGCCGGGCTTGCCGGTGATCATCATGACCGCCTTTTCCGACCTGGACAGCGCGGTCTCGGCGTTTTCGAGCGGGGCTTTCGAGTACCTGCCCAAGCCCTTCGATTTGACCAAGGCCATCGAGCTGATCCGCCGCGCCGTTGACGAAAGCCTGCGCGAAGAAGTGGTCGAAGAGCACAGCGACGAAGCGCCCGAGATGCTGGGCCAGGCGCCAGCGATGCAGGATGTGTTTCGCGCCATTGGTCGCTTGGCCCAGAGCCAGGTGACGGTGCTGATCACGGGCGAATCGGGCTCGGGCAAGGAGCTGGTGGCGCGGGCGTTGCACAAGCATTCGCCGCGCGCCAGCGGCCCCTTCGTGGCGATCAACACCGCGGCCATCCCCAAGGATTTGCTGGAAAGCGAGCTGTTCGGACACGAGCGCGGCGCCTTCACGGGCGCGCAGGCCTCGCGCCGCGGTCGCTTCGAGCAGGCCGATGGCGGCACGCTTTTCCTCGACGAAATCGGGGACATGCCCTTTGACCTGCAAACGCGCTTGCTGCGGGTGCTTTCAGACGGGCATTTTTACCGCGTGGGCGGGCACAGCGCCGTCAAGGCCAATGTGCGTGTGATCGCCGCCACCCACCAGGACCTGGAGCAGCGCGTCAAGGATGGGGGCTTTCGCGAGGACCTGTTCCACCGCCTGAATGTGATCCGCCTGCGCTTGCCGGCTTTGCGCGAGCGCCGCGAGGACGTGCCCATGCTCACGCGCCACTTTTTGCAGCGCAGTGCACAGCAGTTGGGCGTGGAGCCCAAGCGCATCACCGAATCGGCGATGGCGCAGCTGGTCCAGTTCCAGTTTCCAGGGAACGTGCGCCAGCTTGAAAACATCTGTCACTGGCTGACAGTGATGGCCCCCGCGCAGGTCATCGAGGTCAAAGACTTGCCGCCCGAGGTGCAGCTTGCGGCCGCTGGCTCGGCCACTCCGACGTGGCCAGAGGCGGCTTCAACCCCGCCAACGACTTCGTGGTCCGCAGCCGATTCTGCGGCAGCCCCGGCGGCGACCCTGACGGCCAGTGCCGGCGTTTTGCCCATGGGGGGTTGGGAGGGCGGCCTCGAGCACGAAGCGCTGCAGCTGCTGGCCCAGGGCCACACCGATGTGTGGGATGCGCTGACGCGCAAGTTCGAGACCCGCTTGATCTTGGCGGCCTTGTCCAACACACGCGGACGACGCATCGAGGCGGCGCAAAAACTGGGCATTGGGCGCAACACCATCACCCGCAAGATCCAGGAGTTGGGCATCGACGACTGATGCCTCTGGCTCAATCGCTGAAAGGGTCTTTGAGCACCACGTTGGTGACCGGAAAGGCCACGCAAGGCAAGACACAGCCTTCGGCTTTTTCTTCGGGGCTGATGCCGGGCCAGGCCATCTCGTAACGCACCTCGCCCGTGAGCAGCGTGCTCAAACAGGTGCGGCAGCTGCCAGAGCGGCACGAGCTGGGCCAGCGCAGGCCGCCTTGCTCGATCGAATCGAGCAGGCTCAGCTGTTTCCAGGCGTCAAAGCTGGCCCCCTCAGGCTCGATGCGGCCTTGCACGAATGGGATGTCGGGATTCATGGGCCGCGAGTGTAGCGGCCGGGCAGGTCAGTTGCGGCGCGCGACCCAGTAGGTGGCACCCTCGGGGCCGTAGCGCTCGTCGTGCGGCACATCGCGCTCGAGCGTGAAGGCATCGCCACACCGCAGTTCCCGCGTTTGGCCGGCCACCGTCAACCACATCTGGCCTTGCACCACCAGGGCGTCCACCGCAAAGGGGTGGGTGTGCTCGGGCAACACGGTGTCGGGCGCCCAAACGCGCTCGAGCACCTCGTCAAAGCCACGGGCACGGGCGGATTGGGCAAACGCATCGAACGAAGGCAGGTCCATGACCAGCATTGTCTGGCGCGTGGCCCCCGAGCTGCAAGGCCCGCGTGCCCAACCCTGCATGGCGCAGGGTCAAAGCCGGTAGTCGTCGTGCAAGCGTTGGGCCAGCGTGTTCAGGGGCAAACGCGTCAGGTCCACCGCATGGGTGGCGCACAGGTGTTTGTGCAGCGTGCCCTGGCCCTGGGCCACCAACTCCCCCAAAAAGGGGTTGGAGGCAAGCAGGGCGATGCTGCCCACCTCATGTTGGTGGATCGCCTGGGTGAGCCATTGGCAAATCTCCTGGGCAAACGCGCCGCGCTCGCGATCTTGCGCAGGGCTGCGCTCGGCCAGGCCCGAGCGCCCCCGGATCCCGCTTTGCCGGTGACCGCCGACCAGGTCCTGGCGGTGTGCCCGTGTGGCGGGATGCGCCCAGTCTTTCAGTTCGGTCAGCGTTTGGTTCGGCGGCAAGCGTTGCAGCACCCTTGCACGCGAACCATTGGCAAGGACGATCCAGACGGGCTGGGGCATGGCAATCTCCCTGGTGATTGGCCCTGCATTGTGGACAGCGGCTGGGGCCGCTGCCATCTGCCCATCGGTAGAGGCGTTGGTGTCTTGGCGGACTGTCCGCGCTCACTTGCCCCAGCTGTCTTTGAGCCCCACCGCGCGGTTGAACACCGGCTTGCCGGGGGCATGGTCGACGCGATCGGCGACGAAGTAACCGTGCCGCTCGAACTGGAACTTCTGGTCGGGTTGCGCTTGGGCCAGTGAAGGCTCCACGTAGGCCTGCACCACTTTCAGGCTCTCGGGGTTGAGCGCCTGCGAAAAGTCCTTGCCGCCGGCGTCGGGGTGTTCATCGGCAAACAGACGCTCGTACAGCCGCACTTCGGCCTGCACGCCATCGCTCACGCCCACCCAGGTGATGGCGGCCTTGGCCTTGACGCTGTCGGCGCCGGGCGTGCCGCTCTTGGTGCCGGGGATGACCTTGGCGTGCACCTCGCTCACCTGGCCGTTCTCATCGCGCGTGCAGCCGGTGCACTCAATCACATAGCCGCCCTTGAGGCGCACCACATTGCCGGGGAACAGGCGCTTGTAGCCCTTGGGGGGCACCTCTTCGAAGTCCTCACGTTCGATCCACACTTCGCGGCCGATCTTGAACACGCGATCGGGCGGGGGCGTCTGGCCCTCGGGTACCGCGCTGTGGGGCAGGGCGGGCTGGGTGCAGTCCTCGGTGTAGGCGTCGGAGCCAAAGGCCTCGGCCCAGTTGCTCAGCACCAGCTTGACCGGGTCGAGCACGGCCATGCCACGGTGGGCCTTGTTTTCCAGGTCTTCGCGCAGGCAGCCCTCGAGCGTGCTGTAGTCGATCCAGCTGTCGCTCTTGGTCACGCCGATGCGCTCGGCAAACAGGTGCAGGCTCTCGGGCGTGTAGCCCCGGCGACGCAGGCCGACGATGGTGGGCATGCGCGGGTCGTCCCAGCCGCTCACGCGCTGTTCATTCACCAGCTGCGCCAGCTTGCGCTTGGAGGTGACCACGTAGGTGAGGTTCAGACGCGCGAATTCGTACTGCCGGGGCGGCGGGCTGGCCAGCAGGCCGCCTTCGATCAGGCGTTCCATCAGCCAGTCGTAGAAGGGCCGCTGGTCTTCGAATTCGAGCGTGCAGATGCTGTGCGTGA
>JBDLTR010000066.1:0-10554 GCA_039805705.1 Pseudomonadota bacterium | reverse complement strand
TGCCGACCGAGGCGTGGAAGGTGTAGCCCAGGGCCTTTTGCTCGGCGAGCCATTTGTTGTAGTCGCGTGTCGGACCGCAACCTGCAATGACCTTGAAACCGTCCTTGTGCAGGCGCTGGCAAATGGCGGTGCCGATACCGCCCATGCCACCGGTGACGTAAGCAACTTTCTGACTCATGGTGTGTCTCCTTTGTTATGAGTGCTGAGGGGGAAAATCAAACGCGCTCAAGGGCCAGCGACACCCCCATGCCGCCGCCGATGCACAGCGCGGCCAGGCCTTTTTGGGCTTGGCGACGCTGCATTTCATGCAGCAAGGTCACGAGGATGCGGCAACCGGAGGCGCCAATGGGGTGGCCGATGGCGATGGCGCCACCGTTGACGTTGACCTTGGCCGGGTCGATGTCCAGCGCCTTGTTGACGGCGCAGGCTTGCGCGGCAAAGGCTTCGTTGAGCTCGAACAAGTCGACGTCTTGGGCCTTCCAGCCAGCGCGGGCCAAGGCTTTTTGCGAGGACGGCACCGGGCCCATGCCCATGGTGGCCGGGTCCAGACCCGAGGTGCCAAACGCGGCGATGCGTGCCAGCGGCTTGAGGCCCAGGGCCGCGGCCTTTTTGGCCGTCATGACCACCACGGCGGCGGCCCCGTCGTTGATGCCCGAGGCATTGCCCGCCGTCACCGAGCCGGCTTTGTCGAAGGCCGGGCGCAGACCCGCCAGGGCTTCGGCGCTGGTTTTTTTGTTGATGTACTCGTCGCTGTTGAAGACCAGCGGATCGCCCTTTTTCTGGGGGATGACCACATCGACGATTTCGTCCTTGAATTTGCCGGCGTCTTGCGCGGCCGAGGCCTTGCGCTGGCTGCCCAGGGCCAGTTCGTCTTGCATGTCGCGGGTGATGCCATGGGCTTTGGCCACGTTCTCGGCGGTGATGCCCATGTGGTACTGGTTGTAGACGTCCCACAGGCCATCGACGATCATCGAGTCGACCATGTTCCAGTTGCCCATGCGCTGGCCGTCGCGGCTGCCCATCAGCACATGGGGCGAGGCGCTCATGTTTTCCTGGCCGCCCGCCACCACGATCTCGCTGTCGCCCCAGGCCACGGCCTGCGCCGCCAGCATGACGGCCTTGAGGCCCGAGCCGCACACCGCATTGATGGTCAGCGCGGGCGTTTCCTTGACGACACCGGCCTTCATCATGGCCTGGCGCGCGGGGTTCTGACCGCTGCCAGCCGCCAGCACTTGGCCCATGATGACTTCACCGATCTGCTCGTTCGACAGCCCGGCGCGGGCAATCGCCTCGCGGATCACGATGCTGCCCAGCTCAGGGGCCGATACCTTGGCCAAAGAGCCACCAAATTTACCCACGGCGGTCCGGGCCGCCGACACGATCACAATGTCTTCCACGTTAGAGTCTCCAGTTGAAAATCAGGCTTTGGCTTTGACGTAACGGCCCGGTGCCGGCTCGATGGCCTTGAATTTGGCACCTTTGCCGTAGGTCTTCGGTGCGGCCACTTGCTTGCCGGCATGCGGCTTGAGCCAGTTGGACCAATCGGTCCACCAGCTGCCCGGCAGTTCTTTGGCACCGTCGATCCAGTCGTTCACGTCTTTGGGGAACTTGCCGTCCTCGCGCAGCCAGTGGCTGCGTTTTTTGGCTGCGGGGGGGTTGATCACCCCGGCGATGTGGCCCGAAGCCCCCATCACGAAACGTTTCTTGCCCGGGAAAACCTGGGTGCTGCCGTAGGCGCCGCCGATCGGCACGATGTGGTCTTCGCGCGAGCCGTAGATGTAGATCGGCATGTCGACCAGGCGCAAATCGACCTTCTCGCCACAGACTTGGGCTTTGCCGGGCTTGATGAGGTTGTTCTCGAGGTAGGTGTTGCGCAGGTACCAGGCGTAGAACGGGCCTGGCAGGTTGGTCGAATCGCTGTTCCAGTAGAGCAGGTCAAAGGGCGGCGGGGTTTCGCCCTTGAGGTAGTTGCCCACCACATAGTTCCAGACCAGGTCATTGGGCCGCAGGAAGCTGAAGGTGGAGGCCAGGTCCTGGCCTTTCATCAGGCCGCCTTGGCCCATCTGCATCTCGCGGAACTTGACGAAGTTGTCGTCGATGAACACGTCCAGGATGCCGGTGTCGGTGAAGTCGATCAGCGTGGTCAGCAGCGTGGTGCTGGCCGCGGGCTTCTCGCCGCGCGCGGCCAAGACGGCCAGTGCGGTCGAGAGGATGGTGCCCCCCACGCAAAAGCCCAAGGTGTTGATCTTGGCGGCACCGGTGATGTCTTGCACCGTGTGGATGGCCTGGATGGCGGCCTGTTCGATGAAATCGTCCCAGGTGGCCTTGGCCATGGACTCATCGGGGTTGCGCCAGCTGACCACAAAGCAGCGGTGCCCCTGGCTGACCGCATAGCGGATGAAGGAGTTCTCGGGCTGCAAATCCAGGATGTAGTACTTGTTGATGCAGGGCGGCACCAGCAGGAAAGGCCGCTCGTAGACCTTGGCGGTCAGCGGCTTGTATTCGATGAGCTGGAAGAAATCGTTCTCAAAGACCACGGCCCCTTCGGTCGTGGCCACGTTCTTGCCCACTTCAAACAGGCTCTCGTCCGTCATCGACACATGGCCTTGCTCGATGTCGTGCATCAGGTTTTTGACGCCCTTGGCGATGCTCTCGCCCTTGGTTTCCAGGGCCTTTTTCTGGGCTTCGGCGTTGAAAGCCAGGAAGTTGCTGGGGGCTGCAGCGGCCACCCACTGCTCCACCGCAAAGCGGATGCGGCTGCGGGTTTTGGCGTCGGCATCGACCGCGTCGGCCAAGCCCATCAGGGTGCGGGCATTGAGCAAATAGGTGGCGGCGTTGAAGGCGGCCACCGGGTTGCCGCTCCAGGCCTCGCCCGAAAAGCGGCGGTCTTTGATCTGCAGGCTGTTGTGCAGGCTCTGGTTCCACAGCTCAGAGGCCTCTTTGAAGTACTGGGCCTGCAGGCTTTGGAGCTTGTCTGGGAAGAACTTCAGGGTCGCCATGCCCTCGGTCCCCGGGAGTTTGAGGCCGCCCAGATCGATGGTCTGGAAGTGCTGCATCGCTTGCCCCCAACTCTTGGCCAGGTTTTGCTGGAAAGCCTCGCCCATTTGGGCCCAGAATTGCGGGGTGGTGTCGGTCATCGGCTTGTCTCCTGATTGCTGCATTCACGCACGCGGGTGCGGTCCGCTCAGTGTGCGCGATTTGATTGTCTCCAAAATTACAAGCGTTTCGCTGCCGGAATTCAAAAAAATGCACCTTGTCGTGATCGCCTGGCTCTACGTTGTGCTGATGATGAGCCTGGCTGAGGCCTTCGGTACACAGGGCACGGTCTTGGGCGCCCTCTTCACCTTTTTGCTGTATGGCGTGCTGCCGCTGTCCATCGTGGTCTACATCTTGGGCACGCCGGCGCGCAAAAAAGCCTTGCGACAATCCGCAGGCGCAGCGCCAGAACAGGCGCCAGCCCCCGACTCAAACGCCACGGCGCCAAATGCAAGCGGCCATGCGGCCGGTGCTGCGCCCGCCCCCGGCGTCGCGCCGGTGCGAGAAGAACAGCGCGGGCTGTGAGACGGTGCAGTAGGCGGCCGAGCCATCGTTGCCCGCGATCTGCGCCAGGCCCAAACGCTGCAAGCGCACCCTGGCGAGCGCCGGCAAATCGGCCCAAAAGCGGTCATCGCGTCCGGGGATGAAGGCACTCTGCCAAGCCGCCTCCTGCTGGACGAAGGCGGCGCGCACCTCGGGCCCCACCTCGAACTGGCCCGGTCCAATGCAGGGCCCCAACCACCCCCGCGCATCCGCTGGCTCAGCGCCCTGCGCTTGCAAGGCGGCCCACAGGGCCTCGAGCACGCCGCCGGCCAGCCCGCGCCAGCCTGCGTGCGCTGCGGCGACCCAGCGCCCATGCACATCCCACAGCAACACCGGCAGGCAATCGGCCACCATGATGGTGCACGCCAGCCCAGGCGCTCGGGTGAAGCAGGCATCTGCGACAACGCCGTCGGGGGTGTCTGGGCGCAGTTCACACACCGCTGTGCCGTGCACCTGCTGCAAAAACACCGGTCGTGCGCCAAGAGCGCGCGCCAAGGTCTCGCGGTTGGCCTGCACATGCGCGGGCGCGTCACCGACGTGGTCGCCCAGGTTGAGGCTGTCATAGGGGGCGGGTGAACCACCGCCGGCGCGGGTGCTCATGCAGGCACCCAGGCTGGCGGGCAGGTCCGCCTCGATCGGAAACACCAGGGCTGCCACTCAAGCCTCGTGGTCGGGACAGTGGGAGGGCTGCGCGCGCTCAAACGCCGGCAAGGCCATGCAGGCGTCGAACGCCGCCATGGTGCGGGGCAGGCCCGAGAAGTCCACATCAAAACGCTGGCCATTGAAAATTTGCGGCACCAGGCAGCAATCGGCCAGGGTGGGCGCATCGCCCCAGCAGTAGCGCGACGGGGGCAAGGCCGCCAGCTGCCGCTCAAAGGCCTCCAGGCCTGAACGCACCCAATGCCGGTACCAGGTGTTCTTGGCCTCTTCCTGCACACCCAGGGTTTTGACGAGGTACTTGAGCACGCGCAGGTTGTTGAGCGGGTGGATTTCGCAGGCGATCGACTGCGCCAAGGCACGCACCTGGGCGCGGCCCAGCGGGTCGCTGGGCAGCAAGGGCGGCTGTGGATGCACCTCGTCGAGGTATTCGATGATGGCCATCGATTGCGCCAGCTGCTGTCCTTGTACCTCCAGGTGCGGCACCAGCATCTCGGGGGCCAGCCGCGCGTACTCGGGCGAGCGCTGCTCGCCACGCAGCAGGTGCACGGGGATGTACTCGTAACTCAGGCCCTTGAGCTCCAGCGCGATGCGCACGCGGAAAGAGGCCGAGGAGCGGAAGTAGTTGTAGAGCTTCATGGCCCCAGCATATCGCCAAAGCCCGCGGCTTCGGCTTTGTTGTTTAATGCCGGGCATGCCCAAGGACCTGTCATCGCCGCCCCTGCCCTGGCTGGACGCTGGCGATGATTTCCCAGCGGCAGAGCTGGCCTGGCCGGCCGACAGCGCGGCCCCGGGGCTGCTCGCCGCCGGATCGACGCTCAACGCCGATCTGGTCCAGCGGGCTTACCAGCGCGGCATCTTTCCCTGGTTCAGCCCCGGGCAGCCGGTGCTGTGGTGGTCGCCCGACCCCCGCATGGTGCTGCGCCCGGCCGACTTTCGCTTGCGCCGGTCTTTGCGGCAGTCGCTCAAGCAATGGATGGCCCGAGACAAGGTGGCACTGGTGTTCGACCGCGACTTTGCGCAGGTGATGCGCCAATGCGCGCAAGCCCCACGCGCAGGCCAGCACGGCACCTGGATCGTGCCCTCGATGATCGAGGTCTACACGCAGTTGCACCGTCAGGGCCTGGCCCACAGCGCCGAGCTTTGGCAAGGCGGCCAATTGCTGGCGGGCCTGTACTTTGTGGCCCTGGGACGTGCGGTCTACGGCGAGTCCATGTTCACCACGGTGCGCGATGGCTCCAAGCTGGCGCTGTGCCTGCTGGTCAGTGTGGCGCGCCGCCACGGCGTGCCGTTGATCGATTGCCAGCAAAACACCGCCCACCTGGCCTCGCTGGGTGCACGCGAGGTGCCGCGCGCCGCCTTCCTGGACAGCGTCGCCCAGGCGCAGGGCCTGCCCGCCATCGATTGGGCCAACGAGGGCCTATACTGGGACGAACTACCGCCCTGAACACCGTGACCCAGCTCCAGGACCTCCCTCTCCAGGCGCTTCAGTTTTACGCCACAGCGCCCTACCCCTGCAGTTACCTGCCGCAGCGCCAGGCGCGCTCCCAGGTGGCCACCCCCAGCCACCTGATCCACAACGAGACCTACTCCGACCTGGTGGCCAAGGGCTTTCGCCGCAGCGGCGTCTTCACCTACCGGCCCCATTGCGATGGCTGCCAAGCCTGCGTGCCCTTGCGGGTGCGTGTGGCCGATTTCCAACCCAGCCGCAGCCAGCGGCGCAGCCAAAAGCGGCACGAGGCCCTGCAAGCCAGGGTGATGAACCTGCACTTCAGCCAAGAACACTACGCGCTCTACCTGCGCTACCAGCACAGCCGGCATGCCGGTGGCGGCATGGACCACGACAGCGTGGACCAGTACACGCAGTTTTTGCTGCAAAGCCGGGTCAACTCGCGCCTGGTCGAGTTCCGAGACCCGCAGAGCCAGGCGCTCAAAATGGTCAGCATCGTGGACGTGCTCAACCACGGGATTTCGGCGGTCTACACCTTCTACGAGCCCGAGGACCTGGGTGCCAGCTATGGCACCTATGGCGTGCTCTGGCAAATCGCCCAAGCCAAGCGCCTGGACTTGCCGCATGTGTACCTGGGCTACTGGATCGCCCAGAGTGGCAAGATGAACTACAAGGCCTCGTTCGGGCCCTGCGAGGTGCTGGTCGACGGCCTCTGGCAAGCCTTGTGAGTGCAGATCTGCTTTTCACCAAGTAAAATTCACTTTTCCCAGCGCAGTCTTATGAGAAAAGCCGAATCCCAAGTCCCCGCCAGCCCGACCATCCAGGTGATCGAACGCATGTTCAGCCTGATCGATGTGCTGGCCAGCCGCGAGGAAGCCATCTCGCTCAAAGAAATCAGCGAGAAAACCGGGCTTCACCCCTCCACCGCCCACCGCATCCTGAACGACCTGACGGTGGGCCGCTTTGTGGACCGTCCCGAAGCGGGCAACTACCGTTTGGGCATGCGCCTGCTGGAGCTGGGCAATCTGGTCAAGGGCCGCTTGAACGTGCGCGATGCCGCCTTGGCGCCCATGCGCGAGCTGCACAAGCTGATCCAGCAACCGGTCAACCTGAGCATGCGCCAGGGCGATGAGATCGTCTACATCGAACGCGCCTACAGCGAGCGCTCGGGCATGCAGGTGGTGCGGGCCATCGGCGGCCGGGCACCGCTGCACCTGACCTCGGTGGGCAAGCTCTTCCTGGCTGCTGACGACCCGGTGCGGGTGCGCAGCTACGCCACGCGCACAGGGCTGACCGGCCACACCCGCAACAGCATCACGCTGCTGCCGGTGCTCGAGCGCGAACTCTCGCGGGTGCGCCAATACGGCATCGCCCGTGACAACGAAGAACTCGAGCTGGGCGTGCGTTGCATCGCCGCAGGCATCTACGATGACCAGGGCAAGCTGCTGGCGGGCTTGTCGATCTCGGCTCCGGCCGACCGGCTCGACGAAGAGTGGCTGCCCAAGCTGCAAGCCACTGCCCAGGCCATTTCGGCCTCGCTGGGCCACCCCGCACAGGCATGAAAAAAGCCCTCCTGAGGAGGGCTTGCACAGGCGCGGCGCTGGTGTCCGTCAGCTTTGACGGGCCAGTGTGATGCCGGCTTGGCCTGCTGCGGTGGCGCGGGGGCCGGTTTCCAACCAGCGGCGCACACGCTCGGCGTCGGCGATGCGGCTGAGCTTGCCGGCCGAATCCAGGAACACCATGATCAGCTTGCGGCCTGCCACATGGGCTTGCATGACCAGGCATTGGCCGGCCTCGGAGATGTAGCCGGTTTTTTGCAGGCCAATGTCCCACCGCGGGCTTTTGACCAGGCGGTTGGTGTTGTTGTATTGCAAGGTGCGGCGGCCCAGCTCGATTTCGCGACCCGGCGACGTCGACAACTCGCGCACCATCGGTTCTTTGTAGGCGGCCGCCACCAGCGTGGCCAAGTCGTGGGCACTGGACTGGTTGCGGCTGGACAGGCCCGTCGGCTCAACGTAGCGGGTGTCGTGCATGCCCAGCGCCTGGGCACGGGCGTTCATGCGTTCGACGAAAGCATCCAGGCCGCCCGGGTAGGTACGGCCCAAGGCGTGCGCGGCGCGGTTCTCACTGGACATCAAGGCCAGGTGCAGCAAATCGCCACGCGAGAGCACCGATCCGACGGCCAGGCGCGAGCTGCTGCCCTTTTCGGTGTCCACATCGGCCTGGGTGATGGTGACCATCTCCGACATGGGCAAGCGTGCCTCGGCGATCAGCAAGCCGGTCATCAGCTTGGTCAGGGAGGCGATCGGCAACACCGCCTGGTCGTTTTTGCGCAGCAGCACTTCGTGTGTGTCCTGGTCGATCACCAGGGCCACGCTGGAGCGCAGGTCCAAGGGGTCATTGACCGCGTGCAGACCCGCCTTTTGACCGAAGGAGGCGCGTGCAGGCGCCGCCACCTTCACCGGCTTCTGGGTGGCCTTGGCCACGCGCGGGGTCTTGGAGGGCGTGTGCTTGGCGCTGGTCGCTTTCTTGTTAACGTGGGCGCCAGCCTGCTTGGGTGCGGGCTCAGCGGCGAGCGCAGCGGGCGCCTGCAAGCTCAACCCCAGCCCCAACAGAACGGCGCCGAGGGCTGTGAAACGGGGGCTCAGACGGGGAACGATGCGCAAGCGGGTCATGCAAGAAGTGACAAATTCGGGAAAAACAGCTTGCAGTGTACACCGCAAAAAAAAGTCGCGCAAGATCAACCACTTGCGCGACTTCGTTCAGGTTCTACAGGAAAACCCGATGGGCAAGGCCTCAGCCCTGCGCTGCCACCCGGTCGGCCTTGCTTTGCAGCTTGTTGAGCGCGCTCAGGTAGGCCTTGGCCGAGGCCACCACGATGTCGGGATCAGCCCCCACGCCGTTGACCACCCGGCCGCTGTTTTGCAGCCGCACCGTCACCTCGCCCTGGCTTTCGGTCGATCCGCTGATGGCGTTGACCGAGTACAAGACCATCTCGGCGCCGCTTTGCACATGCGTCTCGATGGCCTTGAGCGAGGCGTCCACCGGTCCGTTGCCCGAGGCTTGGCTCTTGACTTCCTTGCCATCCACCGTGAACACGATGCTGGCCATGGGCTGCTCCCCGGTTTCGCTGCGCTGGGACAGCGACACAAAGCCGTACTGTTCTTTCTCGCTGGTCACGCTCTCGTCGCTGACGAGGGCCAGGATGTCTTCATCAAAAATTTCGCTCTTGCGGTCGGCCAGTTCCTTGAACTTGGCAAAGGCGTTGTTGATCTCGGACTCGCTGTCGAATTCCACGCCCAAGTCGAGCAAGCGCTGCTTGAACGCGTTGCGGCCGCTGAGTTTGCCCAACACGATCTTGTTGGCGCTCCAGCCCACGTCTTCGGCGCGCATGATCTCGTAGGTGTCGCGCGCCTTGAGCACGCCGTCCTGGTGGATGCCCGAAGCATGTGCAAAGGCATTGGCCCCCACCACCGCCTTGTTGGGCTGCACCACAAAGCCGGTGGTCTGGCTGACCATGCGGCTGGCGGCCACGATGTGCTGGGCTTCGATGCCGACCTCCAGGCCGAAATAGTCTTTGCGGGTTTTGACCGCCATGACCACCTCTTCCAGCGAGCAGTTGCCCGCACGCTCGCCCAGGCCGTTGATGGTGCATTCCACCTGGCGTGCGCCACCGATCTTGACGCCGGCCAGCGAGTTGGCCACCGCCATGCCCAGGTCGTTGTGGCAATGCACCGACCAGATGGCCTTGTCCGAGTTGGGCACCTTCTCGCGCAGTGCGCGGATGAACTCGCCATAGAGCTCGGGAATGGCATAGCCCACGGTGTCGGGGATGTTGATGGTGCTGGCCCCCTCGGCGATGACCGCCTCGACCACCCGCGCGAGGAAATCGAGCTCGCTGCGGTAGCCGTCTTCGGCGCTGAATTCGATGTCGCCACACAGGTTGCGTGCAAAACGCACCGCCTGCTTGGCCTGCTCGAGCACCTGCTCCGGGCTCATGCGCAGCTTCTTTTCCATGTGCAGCGGCGAGGTGGCGATGAAGGTGTGGATGCGAGCCCGGTTGGCCCCCTTGAGGGCCTCGGCCGCCCGCGCGATGTCGCGGTCATTGGCACGCGAGAGCGAGCAGACCGTGGAGTCCTTGATCGCGTTGGCGATGGTTTGCACGGCCTCGAAGTCGCCGTTGGAGCTGGCGGCAAAACCGGCCTCGATCACATCCACCTTCAGGCGCTCCAGCTGGCGTGCGATGCGCAGCTTCTCGTCGCGCGTCATCGAAGCGCCAGGCGACTGCTCGCCGTCACGCAAGGTGGTGTCAAAAATGATCAACTTGTCAGCCATGTCTTACTCCAGGTCAGATCATCCGCAGGTCAAAAATGCAAAAGGCCCGTTGCGGATGGCATACGGGCCTTGTGGAAAGTGAACGCGCGCGCTACACATCCCGCCCGTGGGGCGTTAGCAGTAGAGCGGGCGCGAAAAATTGCATAGCAAGCAATGTAGCACAGAAACAAACCCGCCGACTCGGCGCGGTCATTGGTGCAAGCCACGCTCGTCGGGTTCATCGGTCGAGGTGCTGATCAGGCTGGCGTGCTCGCCCTTGAAGCGGCGCCAAGCGTAGAGCACATAGCCGCTCAGGCCATACAGCACAAAGAGGCCAAACAGCACAGCCGGCGGGTGGATGTTGATGACCGCGATCGCCAGCACGATCAGCACCACCACGATGAAGGGCACGCTCTTTTTGAAGTGCACGTCCTTGCCGCTGTAGAAAGGCACATTGGTGACCATGGTCAGACCGGCGTACAGGGCGATCACGAACATGGGCCAGGCGACCGAGGGGCCCGCCACCTCGGCTTCGGTCATGATCCAGATGAAAC
>JBDLTR010000065.1:0-10438 GCA_039805705.1 Pseudomonadota bacterium | reverse complement strand
TCTGGAGCATCGCCGACATCCGCGCGCAGCTGCGCGCGCTCGGCGCCAAGCCCAAGCACGAACACCGCGTGCTGCGCCTGTGGTCGCAGGCCCTGCCACAGACGCAGGGGCGTCGGCCGCTGGAGAGCTTCATGCCGGCCGCCGTGCGTGATGCTTTGCCCGAGATTGAAGTGCAGCTGCAGGCCCTGGCCACGTTGCGCGAGCAGCACCCGGGCGAAGACGGCTCGGCGCGCCTGCTGGTGGGTCTGCAGGATGGCCAGCCGGTCGAGAGCGTGCTCTTGCCGCGCGATGGCCTGTGCGTGTCCACGCAGGTGGGGTGCGCGGTGGGCTGCGTGTTTTGCATGACCGGGCGCGAGGGCCTGGTGCGCCAGGTCGGCAGCGCCGAGATCCTGGCCCAGGTGGCGCTGGCGCGCACGCTGCGGCCGGTCAAGAAAGTCGTGTTCATGGGCATGGGCGAGCCCTCGCACAACCTCGAGCAGGTGCTCGAAGCGATCGACCTGCTGGGCACGGCCGGCAACATCGCGCACAAGAACCTGGTGTTTTCCACCGTGGGGGACGAGCGTGTGTTCGAACAGCTGCCTCAGCAGCGCGTCAAGCCTGCGCTCGCGCTCTCGCTGCACACCACGCGCGCCGATCTGCGCGCCGAGCTCTTGCCGCGCGCGCCGCGCTGGGAGCCTCGGGATCTGGTGGACGCGGGCGAACGCTACGCGCGCGCCACCGGCTACCCGATCCAGTACCAATGGACGCTGATCGAAGGCGTCAACGACACGGCCGAAGAGATCGACGGCATCGAGCGCCTGCTCAAGGGCAAATACGCGCTGATGAACATGATCCCTTTCAACGCGGTGCCGGGCTTGCCGTATCAGCGCCCGAGCTGGGAGCGCGCCGCCGAAATCGCCCGCACCTTGCACCGGCGCGGCATCCTGACCAAGCTGCGCCAGTCGGCGGGGCAGGACGTGGAGGGGGGGTGTGGCCAGCTGCGCGCGCGCGATGCGGTGCAGCGCGTCAAGATCGTGCGCACGGCGCGGTGACGGGGACTTTCGCTCAGCGCAGCGAATGGCCTTCGAGCTGGAGCAGGGCCTGTTTGCGCCACAACCCGCCCGCATAGCCCGTGAGCGCACCGGTGCTGCCCAGCACGCGGTGGCAGGGCACGATCAGGCTGATCGGGTTGCGCCCCACGGCCGCACCCACGGCGCGCACCGCACGCGGACGGCCAATCGCGCGCGCGATGGCCCCGTAATGGCCCAGTTGGCCGTGGTTCAGGGTCAGCAACTGCCGCCACACCGCTTGTTGAAACTCGGTTCCTGCTGACAAATCCAGTGGCACCTGGAGGACCAGGGGTTGCCCGCCGAAATACGCCTGTAGCGCCGTGCAGACGGCTTGCAGCAGTTGGTCCTGCACATCGTCCTGCGCGCGCGGGTAGCGATCCGGTGCCGGGCCGTCTTTCTGACCTTCTTCAAACCACACGCCGCAAAGTCCTTGTGCTGTGCGCGCGAGGATCAGCGGCCCCAGTGGCGTGTCGAGGTGGCGGTGTGCGGCGTTGCCCATGTGCACATGGTAGCCGCTCAGGGGGGACGCAGGGGCCTGCACCTACAATCTCTGGCAGTTTCTTCGGACCGCTTTTTGCCATGCATGTGACTGCTTCCATCTTCAAGGCCTACGACATCCGCGGCATCGTGCCCAGCACCCTCAACGAACAGGTGGCCGAGGGCCTGGGCCGCGCTTTTGGCACGGTGGCGCTGGCCGAGGGCCAGAGCACGGTGGCCGTGGGGCGCGATGGGCGCCTGAGCGGCCCCGCGCTTTCGGGTGCGCTGATCCGCGGCCTGGTGGCCGTGGGCATCCGCGTCATCGACATCGGCGCCTGCACCACGCCCATGCTGTATTTCGCCGCCAGCACCGCGTGCCAAAGCGGCATCCAGGTCACGGGCAGCCACAACCCCAAGGACTACAACGGCTTCAAGATGGTGCTCGGCGGCCGCGCGATTTATGGCGACGAGATCCAGGCGCTGCGCCGCATGATGGAAACCGAGACCTGGCAGTTCAAGGCCGGTGGGTCGGTTGAAAAGCTGGACGTGCTGGCCGATTACACCCAGCGCATCGTCGGTGACGTGAAGCTCGCGCGGCCGATGAAGATCGTGGTCGATTCGGGCAACGGCATCGCCGGTGCTTCGGCGCCTGGCATCCTGCGGGCGCTGGGCTGTGAGGTGATCGAGTTGTTCAGCGAGGTCGACGGCGACTTCCCCCACCACCACCCCGACCCGAGCAAGCCCGAGAACCTGCAAGACCTGATCCGCGCCCTGCAAAGCACCGATGCCGAACTCGGCCTGGCCTTTGACGGCGACGGCGATCGCCTGGGCATCGTCACCAAAGACGGCCAAAACATCTTCCCCGACCGCCAGATGATGCTGTTCGCGCAGGACGTGCTCACGCGCGTGCCGGGCGGCACCATCCTGTTCGACGTCAAATGCTCGCAGCGCCTGGCCCCGGCGATCGAGGCCGCGGGCGGCCAGCCGCTGATGTACAAGACCGGCCACTCGCTCATCAAGGCGCAGATGCGCGCGATCGAAGCGGCGGGTGGCCAGGCGCCGCTGGGCGGCGAGATGAGCGGCCACATCTTTTTCAAAGAGCGCTGGTTCGGTTTCGACGATGGCACTTATGCAGGCTGCCGCCTGCTCGAGATCCTGAGCCGCCATGTCGATGTGAGCGCGGTGCTGAACGCGCTGCCCACCAGCTTTTCCACGCCCGAGCTCAACGTGGCCTGCGCCGAGGGCGAGCCGCACGCGGTCACGCAGGCCTTGCAGGTGCTGGCAGGTGAGCGCTTTCAGGCGCCGGCCAAGGTGTTCATCATCGACGGCCTGCGGGTGGACTGGCCCGATGGCTTTGGCCTGATCCGCGCCTCCAACACCACGCCGGTGCTGGTGCTGCGTTTCGAGGGCCAGACCGAGGCCGCGCTGCAGCGCATCGAGGCCGAGATGCTGGCGCTGCTGCGCGAGGTCAAGCCCGATGCGCAGCTGGGCGCAGCCGCCCACTGAGCCATGCCTGGTCTGAGCCACGCGGTCTACAACCTGCTGGTCTGGCTCGCCCAGCCGCTGCTGCGGCGCAAGCTCGCGCGCCGCGCACAGGCCGAGCCTGGCTACGCGGTGGCGGTGCCCGAGCGTTTTGGCCGTTACCACCAGCCCCCTGAACCCAGGTCTGATCTGCTGTGGGTGCACGCGGTCTCGCTGGGCGAGGCGCGCGCGGCCGGCATCTTGCTCAAGGCTTTGCGCGAGGCCATGCCCGGTGTGCGCATCCTGCTCACGCATGGCACGGCCACCGGCCGCGCCGAAGGCGCCACCCTCTTGCGCGAGGGCGATGTGCAGGTTTGGCAGCCCTGGGACACGCCAGGTGCGGTGCGGGCTTTCTTGGCGCACTTTCGCCCGCGCATCGGTCTGCTCATGGAGACCGAGGTCTGGCCCAACCTGGTGCACGGCAGCCGCGCGGCCGGTGTACCGCTGGTGCTGGTGAACGCGCGCATGAGCGACCAATCGCTGCGCTCGGCGCTGCGTTGGTCCAGCCTCATGCGGCCAGCTTTTGCGGGCTTGGCCGCCGCCTGGCCGCAAACTGAAGCCGATGCCCAACGCCTGCGCCAACTCGGCGCCACAGTGCCGGTGGTCACCGGCAACCTCAAATTCGACGCCGAGCCCGATGCCGCGCAATGCACCCAGGCGCAGGCCTGGCGCCGCACGCAGCCACGCCCGGTGGTGCTTTTGGCCAGCAGCCGCGAGGGCGAAGAAGCCCTGTGGCTGCAGGCGGTGCAGGCCCAGCCCGAGGCCCTGAAAGCGGTGCAATGGCTGATCGTGCCGCGCCACCCGCAGCGCGTGGACGAGGTGGAGCGCTTGTTGCAAGGTGCAGGCCTCTCGGTTTTACGCCGCAGCGCTTGGGGCGAGGGCGGTCCGCCAGTGGGGTCCATCGGGCCCGCACAGGTCTGGCTCGGCGACAGCCTGGGCGAGATGGCGCTGTACTACAGCCTGGCCAATGTCGCTTGGCTGGGCGGCAGTTTTGCGCCTTTGGGCGGCCAGAACCTGATCGAGGCCGCCGCTTGCGCTTGCCCTGTGCTCATGGGCCCGCACACCTTCAACTTTTTGGAGGCGGCCGCGCAGGCCGAGGCGGCTGGCGCGGCGCTGCGCGTGCCCAGCATGAGCGAGGCGCTCACGCAAGCCCTGGCGCTGGTGGCAGACCCCGCGCGACATGCGCGCAAGGCGCAGGCGGCGCAGGCGTTTTCGCAAGCCCACAAAGGCGCAGCCCGGCGCGTGGCCGGGCTGGTGCAAGCGGTGCTGGGGCAGCCGGGCTGAGGCCCGGAGCTTGTCAGGGTGCGAGCAGCTGGTTGAGCGGCTGCAGGTCTTCGGCCTTGAGCACGCCCGCAGCCTGGCGCAGTTTGAGCTGACCGACCAGCACGTCGTAACGCGCCTTGGCCAAATCGCGCTTGGTCTGGAACAGCTGGCTTTGGCTGTTGAGCACATCGATGTTGATGCGCACCCCCACCTGGTAGCCCAGCTTGTTGGCGTCCAGCGCCACCTGGCTCGAGGCCTCGGCGGCTTCGTAGGCCTTGACCTGGCCCAGACCCGATTGCAGGCCCAGGTAGGCGGTGCGCGTGGCCTGCGCCACCTGGCGCTGCGCGCCTTCGAGGTCGAGGCGGGCCTTTTCTTCGAGCGCGGTGGTTTCGCGCACGCGGTTTTGTGTGGCACCACCGGCGTATAGCGGCAGGTTGAAAGCGATGCCTGCGCTGGCGATGTTGATCTGGCTGGTGCCGTTTGGAAAACCAGCTGCAGGCAGCAGCGGACCTATTTGTGTACCGGTGAAGTTCTTTGTGGTGTTGTAACCCAGCGAGAAATCCAGCGTCGGTTTGTGCACCGCAGTGGCTTTCTCTGTTTCAAGCTTGGCAATCTCGAGGTTGGCTCTGGATTGCTGAATGGCTGGGTGGGCTTGCTCGCTCAAGCTGATCCAGTTCTCTATGCTTTGTCCATCGGCAGCAGGTAGCGCACTGCCTGTTCGGATGCGCTGAGGCTTGAGGCCAGTCTTGCCCACCAATTGCTCGAGGTAGACGTTCGTAACGCGCAGGGTATTTTCAGCTGCAATCTCCTGTGCGATCACCAAGTCGAAGCGGGCCTGGGCTTCGCGCGTGTCGGTGATGGTGGCTGTGCCGACCTCGAAATTGCGCTTGGCGCTGGCCAGTTGTTCGGCCACAGCGGCTTTTTGGGCTTGCACAAATGCCAGGCTGTCTTGCGCTGTCAGTACATCGAAATATGCTTGGCTCACGCGCACGATCAAATCTTGGTCAGCTTGGCTGAGAGCTGCCTGTGCTAACTCCAGACTTTTTTGGCTTTGGCGGTAAGTGGCCAGGTTGGCCGGCCGATACAAAGGCTGGGTGGCGTTGATGCCAGCGGTCTGGGTTGTATAGCTGAAGTTGGATGTGGTGGTCTGTGGATCCTGTGTGCGTTGTGCACGCGTTGCCCCCGCGCTCAAGCCAACCTGGGGTAGCAGTTGCGCCTTGCCCTGGTCCGCCTTGGCCAGGTTGGCCTCGTACTGGGCGCGCGCGGCCTGGTAACTGGCGTCGTAGCCTTTGGCCATGTCATAGATTTCCACCAGACTTTGCGCCTGGCTGGCGCCAGCGAAGCTCAGCGACAGCAGCAGGGCCAGAGGCAGGCGGCGCGAGGGGATGGCGCGGAAAACGGAAGCGGGCATGGACATCTTTCTGTGGAACCGAAGAAGGCGAGGCTCAGTACACCGGCACGCTGGGGTCGACCTGGGCCGACCAGGCGTGGATGCCGCCGGCCACGTTGACCACCTCGTAGCCATGGCTGGCCAAGAAGTGCGCCACCTGCATGCTGCGGCCACCGTGGTGGCACAGGCAGGCGATGGGCCGGCTGCGGTCAAGCTCGTGCAGGCGGGCTGGGATGGTTTGCATGGGCATGTGCACCAGGTCCAGGTCCTCGCTGCGGGCACAGGCGGTTTGCACCTCCCAGCCTTCGCGCACATCGAGCAGCAGCGGGCGTTGCGCTTGGGTGCGCGCCCATTCGGCGAGTTGGGCAGGAGCGAGTTGTTGCATGGTGTTCAGAAGCGGAAGGCCGAAGGCTGGGCGAATCCACTCAGGCGCGGGGCGTTGGCATCCCAGGGCTGGGCGGTCACAAAGCTGTTGGCGCTGGTGCGGGTGATCAGGGTGGCGCGCATCATGGGCTCTTCGCCGACGATGGCGGCCAGGCGGCCGCCGATGGCCAGCTGATCCAGCAGGACTTGGGGCACCTCGGCCACCGAACCGCCCAGCAAGATCACGTCGAAGGGGCCTTCGCCGGCGGCGCCGGTGCTGCCATCGCCCTGGCGCACCTGGGCGTTGTGGACACCGGCTTTTTGCAGATTGGCTTTGGCCTGTGCGGCCAGTTCGGGCTGCAGTTCGTAGCTCAGGACTTGCTTGGCCTGGTGCGCCAGCAGCGCGGTGGTGAAGCCGGAGCCGGTGCCGATTTCCAGCACCTTGTCGCTGGGCTGGACCGCCAGGTCTTGCACCAAACGGGCTTGCACGCGCGGTGCCAGCATGAACTGGCCATGGCCCAGCGGGATTTCCATGTCGACAAAGGCCAGCGCCTGGTGGGCCAGCGGCACGAAGTCTTCGCGGCGCACCACCGAGAGCAGCTCGAGCACTTGCGGATCCAGCACTTCCCAGGGGCGGATTTGCTGTTCGATCATGTTGAAGCGGGCCTTGTTCAGATCCATTTTTTTACTCCATGGGGTATATTAGTCGGTTACTGCCCATTTTACCGAGCGGGCGGTTCAAAACCCTGACGGGAACGGGGTAGTCCGGCCTGGCGGCGCAGCCACTGGGCCAGGTCGTCCATGTAGCAATACACCACCGGCACCACCACCAAAGTCAGCAAGGACGAGGTGATGACGCCGCCGATCACCGCCTGCCCCATGGGCGCACGTTGTTCGGAGCCTTCGGTCAACGCCAAGGCCAGCGGCACCATGCCAAAAATCATGGCCAGCGTGGTCATGAGGATGGGGCGCAGCCGCACCTTGGCGGCCATCAGCAGGGCGGCGCTGCGGTCCATGCCTTCTTCGCGCGCGCGGATCGCGAAGTCCACCAGCAAGATCGCGTTTTTGGTGACCAGGCCCATCAGCATGATCACGCCGATGATGGAAAACAGCGACAGCGTCGAGCGGAACAGCATCAGCGCCAGCACCACGCCGATCAGCGTGAGCGGCAGCGAGGTCATGAGCGCCAGCGGCTGCAGGAAGCTCTTGAACTGGCTGGCCAGGATCATGTAGATGAAGATCACCGCCATCAGCAAGGCCGAGAGCGCGTAGCCAAAAGACTCGGCCATGTTTTTGGTGGAGCCGCCAAACTGGTAGCGGTAGCCCGGCGGCAGCGTCATGGCCTCCATGATCTGGCGGATGTCGGCCGACACCTCGCCCATGGCACGGCCATAGGTGTTGGCGTTGATCGCCACCTCGCGCGAGAGGTCGCGCCGGTTGATCTGCGTGGAGCCGGTGGACTCGACCACCCGGGCCACCTGGCCCAGGCGCACGATGCGCGGGCTGCCGTCGCTGGCGCTGCCCACGGCAAAAGGCAGGCGCTCCAGGTCTTGCGGGCTGTTGCGCGCTTCGGGCGCCAGGCGCACATTGACGTCGTAGGTCTGGTCGTCGGGCGCGCGCCAGTTGCCCACAATCTGCCCGGCCACCAGGGTGCGCAGCGGCCCGCCCAGCTGGGCCGTGCCCAGGCCCAGGTCCGAGGCCGATTCGCGCTCCACCTGCACGGACACGGTGGGTTTGTCGGGGCGCACGCTCGAGTCCAGATCGACCAGGCCGGGCACCGTGCGCAGCTGGGCCATGGCTTGGCGGGCCAGGCGCTCGAGTTCGCGCTGGTCGGGCCCGAGGATGGAAAACTCGATTTGCTTGTTGCCGCCCACGGCGTCGAGCGTGCCGGTGTGGGTCACGGTGATGCCCGGCACCAGCTGCAGCCGCTGGCGCAGCGCTGCCGACATCTGGTCCACGCTGCGCTGGCGCTGCTTGCGGTCAACCAGGCGCACATAAATGCTGGCGTTGTACTTGCCCAGGGCATTGCCGGTGTTGATGGTGGTGAGCGTGTAACGCACCTCGGGGAACTCGCGCAGGATGCCCTCGACCTGGCGCGCCTTGGCCTCGGTGGCCTCCAGCGAAGAGCCGATCGGCGTCTGGAAGTTGACGGTGGTTTCCGAAAAGTCCGCCTTGGGCACGAACTCGGTGCCCACGAAGCGCAGCAAACCCAGGCTGAGTGCAAAGATGAGCACCGCCAACAGCACGGTTTTGCGTTTGTGCACGAGCGACCAGGCCAGGATGTTTTGGTACGCGTCGGCCAGGCGGTCGGTGGCGGTCTCGAACCAGGTGGTCACACGGCCGAGCGTGCGGTCATACAGCGTGACCGGCGCGCGGTGTTCGCCGTGTGCGTGGATGGCCGGGTCGTGCCAGACGCTCGAGAGCATGGGGTCGAGCGTGAAGCTCACGAACATCGAGATCAGCACCGCCGCCACGATGGTGATGCCGAACTCATGGAAGAATTTGCCGATGATGCCCTGCATGAAACCGATCGGCAGGAACACCGCCACGATCGACAACGTGGTGGCCAGCACCGCCAGCCCAATCTCTTGGGTGCCGTCCAGCGAAGCGTCGTAGGCGTTCTTGCCCAGCTGCACGTGGCGCACGATGTTCTCGCGCACCACGATGGCGTCGTCGATCAAGAGCCCCACGCACAGGCTCAGCGCCATCAACGTGACCATGTTGATGGTGAAGCCGAACATGTTCATGAACATGAAGGTGCCGATCAGCGAGATCGGCAGCGTCAGGCCGGTGATGACGGTGGAGCGCCAGGAGTTCAGGAACAAAAAGACGATCAGCACCGTCAGGATGGCGCCTTCGATCAGCGTGCGGCGCACGTTGTCCACCGCCACGCGGATCGGGCGCGAGGCGTCGGTGATGGGCTCCAGGCGCAGGCCGGGCGGCAGCTCGGCCTGCAGGCTTTGCGCGGTCTTGACCAGGCCGTCGATGACCTCGATGGTGTTCTCGTCCTGCGCTTTTTGCACCGTCAGCAGCAGGGTGCGCTGACCGTTGTAAAGCGCCAGGCTGTCGAGCTCTTGCGCGCCGTCTTGCACGCGCGCCACCTGCGACAGGTAAATCGGCGCCGTGCCCTTGCGGCCGACGATGATGCGGCCAAAGTCTTCGGGCCGGCGCATGCGCGACTCGACCTGCACCGTGCGCTCTTGCTCGAGCGAGCGGATGGCCCCTGCCGGCAGGTCTTGGTTCTCGTTGCGCACCGCGTTGACCACCTGCTCGGCCGTCACGCCCAGCGCCTCCATGGCGGCGGGTTGCAGGTAGAGGTTGATCTCGCGCTTGGTACCGCCCACCAAGGTGACCGAGCCGACGCCGCGCACGTTTTCCAGACGCTTTTTGAGCACCTGCTCCGACCAATTGGTGATCTCCACGGCCGAGGGCGGTTGGGCCGCGCTGGGGTCGGGCAGCACGGCCAGCGACCAGATGGCGCGGCTGGCCGGGTCAAAGCGCAAGACTTTGGGCTCTTTGACTTCGGTGCGCAAACTCGGGCGCACCAGCGCGACTTTCTCGCGCACGTCTTCGGCCGCCTTGCGCCCGTCGATGTGCAGCTGGAACTCGATCACCACCACCGACTGGCTCTCGTAGCTGCGCGAGGTCAGGGCGTTGATGCCAGCGATCGAGTTGACGGCCTCCTCGATCTTTTTGGAGACTTCGCTCTCGACGATCTCGGGCGAGGCGCCGGGGTACTCGGTGCTGACCACCACCACCGGGAAGTCGATGTTGGGGAACTGGTCGACCTTCAGGCGCTGGTAGGCAAACAGGCCCAGCACCACCAAGGCGGCCATGAGCATGGTGGCGAAGACCGGGTTTTTCAGGCTGACGCGGGTGAACCACATGCGCGCGGTCCTTTCAGCGTGCCGCGGGGGCGCTGGCGGCTGGCGCCGCGCTGGCCGGGCCTGCGGCGACGCGCGCCTGCGCGCCTTCGCGCACCGCCCCCACCGAGCCGGTCAGCACCTGGCTGCCTTCGGCAAGGCCTTGCACCGCCACCCGCTGTTGGCCCTGGGCCGTGCCTTCGCCTTCGGCACGCGCGCCCACTTGCACGTTCACATGGCGCACCACGCCGGCATCGACCACCTGCACATAGGGCTCGGGCTTGTCGGTGCGCACGCTCGACAGCGGCACCGCCACCGTCTGCACCGTCTGTGTGCCCAGCGTGCCCTGCGCAAACAGGCCCTGGCGCAGGCCAGCACGGCCCGGCAGACCCAGGTAAACCAGCACGCTGCGGCTGCCGGCTTGGGTGCTCGGGTTGATGCGCAGCACACGGGCGGACACGGTCTCGTCCAGGCCTTCGATGCGCAGCTGGGCCTGCATGCCCACGCGCGCC
>JBDLTR010000064.1:0-10062 GCA_039805705.1 Pseudomonadota bacterium | reverse complement strand
GCGAGACACTTGCATGCAGCAGGTTTCCTGTCGTTCGGGATCAGAAGGTGGTCGGGTTCTGGCCGTAGCTCTTGACGCCGGCACGGATCAGTTCGGCCGGCGTGTCCAGTGCCCAGGCGGCACAGGCCGCCACCAGGATGTCGGTCAGCGTGAGCTTGCCCGGGTCTTTGAGCAGCTTGGCCACCGCCGGGCGGTGCGCCGAGAGCACTTCGGCCTCTAGGCTGCCGTTGGCCAGCACCAGCACGCCATCGCGCCAAAAGCCCACACGCTTGCCTGCGGCGCGGTGCTCGCTGAGCAGGGGGTGGTCGCCCCGGCTGGCGTAGTACAGCACATCGCCATCGCAGTACTCGGCCAGTTCGGCCACAGCGGGGTCTTCGGCGTTCAGGATGGCGGTGCCGCTGGGCAGCACCACATCGATCTGGGTGCGGATGTAGCCGGGCATGCGCTCGTCTTCACCGGCGTACAGGTCGTCCAGGCCGGTGGCCTTGGGCATGCTGGTGACGATGCCGATCTGGCAGCGGTCATAAGGCAGGCCCTCGGTCAGCAGGTGGCGTGCGTCGGTCTCGAACACCGCGGCTTGGACCGAGCGGTTGACCAAAAGGCGCTGGGCGTTGTCGAAGTCCATGCCGCCGTGCGATTGCAGGCAGCGCTGGTTCAGGTACAGGCCATCGGCACAGGCCAAACCGGTGGTCCAGCCCTTGAGGTGCAGCAACCAGGCCGTCAGCTTGGCGGTGCGCGTGGTGTCGGCATCGCCCATGAAGCCCACCAGCGGGATGCGGCCGTTGTCGTTGCCCGGGAACAGGTGGTTGGCGATCGCCTGGCCCACGTCGCGTGCCTGGCCTTCGGCCGGGTTCAGGTGCATCAGCAAGCTCGGGCCGGCATTGACCTCGACCACCACGCCGCCCACCTTGTCCAGCGGCTGGGTGATGTCGGGCGTGACCACATCGACCCCTGCAATGTCCAAGCCCACCACGCGCGCGGCCAGCACGGCCTGGTAGGCCACTTCGGGGTGCACGATCTCGGTGATGTCGGTGGTCATGTTGCCGGTGCGCTTGACCAGCACAGAGCGCCCAGCCTCGGGCACGCTGTCGGGGGTGAGGCCCTGGCGCTTGAGTTCAAGCACCTCGGGGCTGCCCTGGCGCAGGCGCACGGTTTCCAGCGGCAGGTTGCCATCGCTGCCACGGCGCGGATCGGCATTGATCTGCAGGTTCACCAGCTCGCGCACGGTGTGCTGGCCGTCGCCGACCACGCTGGCGGTCTCGCCGCGGCTGGCCGCGACCAGGCGGTCACCGACCACCAGCAGGCGGTGTTCCAGGCCTTCGATGAATTTTTCAACAATGACCTCGTTGCCCTGGTCCAGCGCGATCGCGTAAGCCGCCTCGACGTCGGCTTGTTCGCGCAAATCGAGCGAGACGCCTCGCGCGCGGTTGCCGTCGCCCGGCTTGACGCACACGGGCACACCAATGTCTTGCGCCGCCTGCCAGGCTTGTTGCGGGGTGTCGACGATCTGGCCCTCGGGCACCGGGATGCCGCAGGTGGCCAGCAGCTGTTTGGTCAGGTCTTTGTCTTTGGAGATGCCCTCGGCGATGGCGCTGGTGCGGTCGGTTTCGGCGGTCCAGATGCGGCGTTGTGCGGCGCCGTGGCCCAGTTGCACCAGGTTGCCGGTGTTCAGGCGGATGTGCGGGATCTTGCGCGCTTCGGCGGCCTTGACGATGGCCTGTGTGCTCGGCCCCACACAGCGGCTGTCGACCAGGTCGGTCAGGTCTTCGACGGCGGCGGCCACGTCAAACGGCCGGTCTTCGATCGCGGCCATCACCAATTCGCGCGCCATCAAGAGCGACTGACGCCCCACCTCTTCGTGCGGCATGCTGACGATGACTTTGTAGACCCCGCGCGGGCCGGCTTCGCGCGCACGGCCATAGCCATCGGGCGCGCCGGCCAGGGTTTGCAGCTCGAGCGCCACGTGTTCCAGGATGTGGCCAGGCCAGGTGCCCGTTTCCAGGCGCTGCAAAAAGCCGCCGCGCACACCCGGGCTGCAGCGGTGCTCGATCAGGCCGGGCAGCCAGGCGGCCAGGCGCTCGTTGAGGCCGGGCAGGGTGTTGGAGGGAAAGTCTTCGAGTTCGCCGATGTCGACCAGGGCTTCGATGACCGGCGGGTAGGTCCAGATGCTGGGGCCGCGCAAGTGGGTCATGCGCAGGAATTCGATGGATTTGTGGCTCATGAAAAATGGGTGGGGCTTACAATGGCCGACCGTTGGGGGCACCGCCTGGCGCTGCGTGCGCTGGGAGTCTCACAAGGCTGTCCGGTGCTTCATTGTCTCTCGGATGATTTCATGGAGCTGGCGCATCGCCAGCCGCTTGCAGGTTGAACGTTTCATGACCCCCATTGCCCCCTCTGTGCAGCGCCCGGTGATCCCGCAGGCGTGGCTGTCGGTGGTCCAATCTCAGCTTCAACCCCATGAAAACGCGTCAGCCTTTCTGGAAGTTGACCTGAACGAGGCCTTGCAGTTCGCCAAAACGGCCCTTATTTTGACCGATAGTCGCCTGCTGGCCTGCTCGGTCGACGGAAAAATCACGCAAACATGGGACTTGCAGCCCGGTTTTCGCCTGCTGCTCAGTGACCACGCGGGGGTGGGCAGCCTGGAGCTGGTCTCGGCCCAGCAACGTTTGGCCGTTTGGCGTTTCACCTTGGGCATGCAGCCTCAGGCGATTCGTCTGCAGGCGCAGCTCGAGCGTTGGGCTGCACCCGGCGACGAGGGGCGACCCTTGCAATCGGCCTTGCTGGGGGCTGTTTGCCCGGTGTGCCAGACCCCGCTGCCCGAAGGCGAGGACGAGTGCCTGGCCTGCGGCCGCGAAGACCTGGCGCCACCCTCCACCTGGACCCTGCTCAAACTCTGGCGTTTTGGTCGGCCCTACCGCAAGCAGCTGCTGGCCGGTTTTGCGCTGACGCTGGCCTCGACGGCGGCCACGCTGGTGCCGCCCTACATGACCATGCCGCTGATGGACGAGGTGCTGATCCCTTACCAAAGCGGCCAGCCGATCGACCCGTCGCTGGTGGCGCTGTACCTGGGCGGCTTGCTGGGTGCGGCGATCCTGGCCTGGGTGCTGGGCTGGGCCAAGACCTACATCCTGGCCTTGGTGTCCGAGCGCATCGGTGCCGATTTGCGCACCACCACCTACCGGCACCTGCTGAGCCTCTCGCTCGAATACTTTGGCGGGCGCCGCACGGGCGATCTGATCGCGCGCATCGGCAACGAGACCGACCGCATCAACGTGTTCCTGTCGCTGCACCTGCTGGACTTCGCCACCGACGTGCTGATGATCCTGATGACGGCGATCATCCTGTTCACCATCAACCCGACGCTGGCCGTGATCACCCTGGTGCCGCTGCCCTTCATCGGCTGGCTGATCCACCTGGTGCGCGACCGCCTGCGCACCGGCTTCGAGAAGATCGACCGCGTCTGGGCCGAAGTGACCAACGTGCTGGCCGACACCATCCCCGGCATCCGCGTGGTCAAGGCCTTTGCGCAAGAAGAGCGCGAAGCCCAGCGCTTTGCCGACGCCAACCGCCACAACCTGCAGGTCAATGACCGCCTCAACCGCGTCTGGTCGCTGTTCGCGCCCACGGTGGCGCTGCTGACCGAAATCGGCCTGCTGGTGGTCTGGGGCTTTGGCATCTGGCTGGTGGCGCATGACCGCATCACGGTCGGTGTGCTCACGGCCTTCCTGGCGTACATCGGGCGCTTTTACACGCGGCTCGATTCGATGAGTCGCATCGTCTCGCACACCCAAAAAGCCGCTTCGGGCGCCAAGCGCATTTTTGACATCCTCGACCACGTCTCCAGCGTCCCCGAGCCCACCCAGCCCGTGGCCTTGCCCGCGCGTGTGACCGGCCGCATCACGGTGCGCGGTGCGGGCTTTCGCTATGGCAACCGCGCCGTGATCCGCGACCTCGACCTCGAGATCGCCCCGGGCGAGATGATCGGCCTGGTCGGCCACAGCGGCTCGGGCAAGAGCACCCTGGTCAACCTGATTTGCCGCTTCTACGACGTGTCCGAGGGTTCGATCGAGCTCGATGGTGTGGACATCCGCCAGCTGCGCATCGCCGACTTCCGCCGCCAGATTGGCCTGGTGCTGCAAGAGCCGTTTTTGTTCTTCGGCACCATCGCCGACAACATCGCGTATGGCAAGCCGGACGCGACGCGCGAAGAGATCATCGCGGCCGCGCGCGCTGCGCACGCGCACGAGTTCATCTTGCGCATGCCCCAGGGCTACGACTCGCTGGTCGGCGAGCGGGGGCAGGGCCTGTCGGGCGGTGAGCGTCAGCGCATCAGCATTGCGCGCGCCTTGCTGATCAACCCGCGCATCCTGATCCTCGACGAAGCCACTTCGGCGGTCGACACCGAGACCGAAAAAGAAATCCAGAAAGCCCTCGACAACCTGGTGCGCGGACGCACCACCATCGCCATCGCCCACCGCCTCTCGACGCTGCGCAAGGCCGATCGCCTGGTGGTCATGGACAAGGGCGTGGTGGTCGAAGAGGGCAACCACGACCAACTCATGGCGCTCGAAGGCGCTTATTGGCGCCTGTACCTGGCGCAGCAGCGCCAGGCCGAGTCTGAAGGTGCGGTGCTCGGTGGTGCCACGCAGGAGGTGAGGGCATGAACTTGGCACGCAACCCCATGGGCCGCTGGTGTTGGACCGATGCCGCCGGCCTGTGCCATGAACAGGTGGTGGTCGTGCGGGCCTACCCGGTGACCGCCCCCGAGCACGGCGTGGGCGTGATGGACGCCGAAGGCCACGAGCTGGCCTGGTTCGACCGCCTGGACCAGGTGCCTGCGCCTTTGCAGGCGCGCCTGCGCGAAGCCATCGGGGAACGCGAGTTCCTGCCGGAAATTCAGCGCCTCAAGGCCGTCAGCAGCCTGGTCACGCCCAGCGTCTGGACGGTCGACACCCACCGCGGCGAAGCGCGTTTCATGCTCAAGGGCGAGGAAGACATCCGCCGCCTCACGGGCAAGACCCTGATCGTCAGCGATGCCGACGGCGTGCAGTACCTGATCCGCGATCCGATGGCGCTGGACAAACACTCGCGCAAGCTGCTCGACCGCTTCATGTGACGTGCATGGATTCCCCGGTCAAGCCGGGGAATGACAAAGCGGGTTGTCCCGTTGCCGCTCATCCTGTCATCCTCGGGCCTGACCCGAGGATCCATGCCGTCACCGAGCGCCCTTACCGGGGAATGACAAAGCGGTTTGTCCCGTAGCCGCTCAGCATGTCATCCTCGGGCTTGACCCGAGCATCCACGGCGCAGCCGACCCGGCTCAAGGGCGCATGCAGCTCGCATAAAGGTCGAGTTCACCCTTGTACTCGGCCGAGCGCACACCGGCCATGCCCAGCACCGAATGGAAGTAGTGGTCGTGGCTGAAGGGCTGATCGACCTTGGCGCGCAGGCACGCCAGGTCGAAGCCACGCTGCTGGGCAAAGCTGCCGGAGGTCCAGGTGATCCAGGGCACGCGCTTTTGCACATCGGGGGCAATCGCGTAGGGCAGGCCGTGCAGGTACAGGTTGTTCTCGCCGAGCGATTCGCCGTGGTCGGCCACGTAGACCATGGCGCCAGGACCGCTGCGTTTTTTGAGCCAGGCCATCGTCTCGGCCAAGAAGTGGTCGGTGTAGGCGATGGTGTTGTCGTAAGCGTTGACCACCTGCTGGCGTTCGCATTGCTGCAATGCGTTGCTCGCGCATTCGGGGGTGAAGCGTTTGAAGGCCGCTGGCACCCGCTTGAAATAGGCCGGCCCATGGCTGCCCATCTGGTGCATGAAGACCACGGTGCCTTTGGCGCGGCGCTCGGCCGGGAGCTCGGCGATGCGCTTGTCCAGCTCGTGCAGCATGATCTCGTCGTGGCACTCTTCGGTGCTGCACAGCGTGGGGTGGCGCAGTTGGGCGGTGTTGACGCTGGGCACGCGCGCGCACACGCCCTTGCAGCCCGATTGGTTGTCCACCCACAGCACGGCCAGCCCGGCACGGTAAAGCACGTCGACCAGTGTCTCGTGGTTGGCCGAGCGTTTTTCATGGGCCTCGCGACCCAGGTGCGAGAACATGCAGGGCAGGGAGGCGGCGGTGCTGGTGCCGCAGGACCAGACGTTGCGCAGACTGGCAATCTGCTCCTGGGCCAGGCGTGGGGTGGTGTCGCGTTCGTAACCGTTGATGCCGAAATTGCCGGCGCGGGCGGTTTCGCCCAGCACCACGATCAAGGTCGCGGGTGGCTGGCCGGCAGGCAGCACCAGACGCGCGTCTTCGCCGATGGGCAGGATGGGACCGTCCTGGCGCTCGAGCGGCTGCGCAGCAACGCGGCCCACCGCGTAAAAACCATTGAGCGGGTTGATCAGGTAGCGCAGCTGGGTGTGGTTGCGCATCAACGAGGCGAAGTCTTGGTAGATGGCCAGCAGGCTGAGCACCAGCACCGACAGGGACAGCAGCGCCGACAGCAGGTTCATGCCCAGACGCCGGGCCCAGCCCAGCGCCCGCACCGGTTGGCGCCAGAGCCACCAGCTGGGCAGCACACCCAGCACGCCCAGCGTGAGCAGCAGCCGCCAGTTGAGCAGATCGGCCGCCTCGCGGGGGTCGGTTTGCAGCACGTTGACGATCATGTTGGCGTCGATGACGATGCCGTAGCTCCACATGAAGTAAGCGCCACTGGCCGCGCTGAACAAAAACACGGTCAGCACCGGCTTGAGCAGCCCTGGCCAGTTGAGCAGGCTCAAGAGCAGGTGCGTGAGGGCTGCGATCGCCACGGCGAAGCCCAAGGCAAACAGCAGGCCGCGCAGGCCCGTGATCTCGGGCAGCTGCCACAGTTGTCGCCACAGGGGCAGGTTGGCCAGGGTGACCAACCACAGGGTCATCCACAGGGTCAAGGACAGGGGGTGCCGTGCCGCGAAAGCGGCCGAGGAAGGGGTGCGGAAAGTGCTCACCCCGTGATTGTCCCCCAGCGCCCCCCGCTTTGCCGAAGCCCGCGCAAAACCTTGGCCACAGGCGGAATCACAGGGGCCAGACGGCGCCGTGTTCGGGCACCACGGCCCGCCACTTGATCTCGTGCTCGATGCGCTGGCGCAGCATGTCCGAGGCCTCGCGCTCGCCGTGCACCACATAGACCTGGCCCGGCGCGCTGGGCATGCGGTGCAGCCACGACAACACCTGGTTGCCATCGGCATGGGCCGAGGCCGATTCGATTTGCACCACCTCGGCGCGCACCGCCACGTCCTGGCCGTGGATGCGGATGGTGGTGTGCCCCGCCGCCAGATTTGCGCCGCGCGTGCCGGGCGCCTGAAAGCCGGTGAGGATCACCATGTTGCGGTGGTCGCCCAGGTACTGCGCCAGGTGGTGCAGCACACGCCCACCGGTGGCCATGCCGCTGGCGGCCAGGATCACCATCGGCCCGTGGCGGGTCGCCAGCGACTTGCTTTGCTCGGGGGTCTCCAGCATGGTGGCCACGCGGTCCATGGCATGCACCTCGGCCAGGCTGAGCCGGTGTGCACCCATGTGCTTTTCGAACAACGCGGTGGTGTGGATGGCCATCGGGCTGTCCAAAAAGATCGGCAAGCCACGCGGCAACTCGCCCGCGGCTTTGAGCTGGGCAATCGTGTGCAGCACCGCCTGCGCCCGACCCACGGCAAACACCGGCACCACCGCCACGCCCCCGCGTTTGGCCAGCTTGTTGAGCAAAGGCCCCAACTCGCTGAACAGCTTGTCTTGCGGGTGTTGGCGGTTGCCGTAGGTGGACTCGACCAGCACCGTGTCGGCCTGTGGCGGCGGCTCGGGCGGGTTCATCAACACATCGTCAGGGCGCCCCAGATCGCCCGAGAACAAGATGCGTCGCCCGGCCACCTCCAGCAGCAGGCTGGCCGCGCCCAGGATGTGCCCCGCGCTTTGCAAGCGCGCTTTCCAACCCGGGATCGGCTCGAACCACACCCCCATGCGCTCGGCTTGGAATTGCGACAGGCTCTCGAGCGCGTCTTGCTTGGTGTAGAGCGGCAAAGCGGGGGCGTGCTTGGAAAAACCGTGCCGGTTCGCGAAGGCCGCATCCTCTTCCTGGATGTGGCCGCTGTCGGGCAGCAGGATTTTGCAAAGGTCCAAGGTGCCCGCGGTGGCATGGATGCGGCCATTGAACCCTTCTTTGACCAGCAAGGGCGTGTAGCCGCTGTGGTCCAGGTGCGCGTGGGTCAGCACCACAGCGTCGATTTGTCCGGGCACAGTGGGCAAGGGCGCCCAGTTGCGCAGGCGCAGCTGCTTGTAGCCCTGGAACAAGCCGCAATCGACCAAGAGGCGTTTGTGCTGGTGCTCGACCAGGTATTTGGAGCCGGTGACGGTGTCGGCCCCGCCGAGGAAAGTGATGGTGGCGCTCATGCCGCCATGTTAGGGCCATGGGCGCAGGTCGACCAGCCGCTGGCCCACAAAAAAGGGCCTGCGTTGCAGGCCCTGGTGTGGATCCAGCCTGGGCGGTCAGCCGCCGAAAAAGCCTTTGAGCTTGTCGGTCCAGCTTTCTTCGCCGGGCTGGTGCTTGGCACCGCCTTTGCGCAGCGACTCGTCGAACTCCTTGAGCAGCTTCTTCTGGTGCTCGGTGAGCTTGACCGGCGTCTCCACCGTGATGTGGCAGTACAAATCGCCGGGGTAGTTGCCCCGCACGCCTTTGATGCCCTTGCCGCGCAAACGGAACTGCTTGCCGGTCTGGGTGCCCTCGGGGATGTCAATGGCCGCTTTACCGCCCAGCGTGGGCACTTCGATTTCGCCGCCCAGCGCGGCCTTGGTGAAGCTGATCGGCACCGCGCAGTGCAGGTCGTCGCCGTCGCGCTCGAAGATCTCGTGCTTCTTGATGCGGATCTCGATGTAGAGGTCGCCCGGTGGGCCGCCGTTGGTGCCGGGCTCGCCGTTGCCGCTGGAGCGGATGCGCATGCCGTCGTCGATACCGGCAGGGATCTTCACTTCCAGCGTCTTTTGCTTCTTGACCTTGCCCTGGCCGTGGCAGGTGGTGCAGGGGTCGGGGATGATCTTGCCGGTGCCGCGGCAATGCGGGCAGGTCTGCTGCACGCTGAAAAAGCCCTGGCGCATCTGCACCGTGCCCGAGCCATGGCAGGTCGAGCAGGTCTTGGCGCTGGTGCCGGGTTTGGCGCCGCTGCCGTGGCAGGTGTCGCACTCTTCCCAGCTGGGGATGCGCAGCTGCGCGTCCTTGCCGTTGGCCGCTTCTTCGAGCGTGACTTCCATCGCATAGCTGAGGTCGGCGCCGCGGAACACCTGACGGCCACCGCCACCGCGCCGGCCCCCGCCGAAGATGTCGCCAAAGATGTCGCCAAAGGCCTCGCCAAAACCGCCAAAGCCTTCGGCGCCGCCGGGGCCACGCATGTTGGGGTCGACGCCGGCATGGCCGTACTGGTCGTAGGCCGCGCGCTTTTGGCCGTCCGACAGCATCTCGTACGCTTCTTTGACCTCTTTGAACTTGGCCTCGGCCTCCTTGGCGGCGTCCCCCTGGTTGCGGTCGGGGTGGTACTTCATCGCCAGCTTGCGGTAGGCCTTTTTGATGTCGTCGTCCGAAGCGTTCTTGGGCACGCCCAGCACTTCGTAAAAATCGCGTTTCGCCATGTTCTTCAACCGTTTCAACAAGAACGCCGCGAAGCGGCTTCCGGGCGGAAGCTGCCGTCGCGGCGGGGGCTCAGCTCAGGCCCACGGGCCGAGCTGAGGCGCATCACTTCTTGACTTCCTTGACCTCGGCGTCGACCACGTTGTCGTCGTCGGGTTTGGCCTGCTCGCCACCGGGCGCCCCGGCGGCGCCGGCCGCTTGCTGGGCCTGCATGTCGGCGTACATCTTCTCGCCAAGCTTCTGGCTCGAGGTCATCAGGGCTTCGGTCTTGGCTTCGATCGCGGCCTTGTCCTCGCCCTTGAGGGCTTCTTCCAGGTCCTTGATCGCGGCTTCGATCTTGTCCTTCTCGCCGGCGTCGAGCTTGTCGCCGTATTCGGTCAGGCTCTTCTTGGTCGAGTGCACCAGCGCATCGCCCTGGTTGCGGGCCTGCACGAT
>JBDLTR010000063.1:0-4440 GCA_039805705.1 Pseudomonadota bacterium | reverse complement strand
GCGGCACCAACGCCGTGCGCTACGGCACCATGCGCGAGAACGTGCTCGCGCTCGAGGTGGTGACCGCGCAAGGCCAGGTGATCCGCACCGGCACACGCGCCAAGAAATCCAGCGCCGGCTACGACCTCACGCGCCTGATGGTGGGCAGCGAGGGCACGCTGGGCGTGATGACCGAGATCACCCTGCGCATCTACCCGCTGCCCGAGGCGATCTCGGCCGCCATCTGCTCATTCCCCAGCATCGCCGACGCGGTGCACACGGTGATCGAGACCATCCAACTGGGTGTGCCGATCGCGCGCGTGGAGCTGATCGACGCCAACACGGTGCGCATGGTCAATGCCTACGCCAAGCTCGGCCTGAGCGAATCGCCCATGCTGCTGATGGAGTTCCACGGCTCACCCGCGAGCGTGAAAGAGCAGGCTGAAACCGTGCAGGCGATCGCCAGCGAACACCAGGGCCAGGCCTTTGAATGGGCCACCACCCCCGAAGAGCGCACGCGGCTGTGGACGGCGCGCCACAACGCCTATTTCGCAGCGATCCAGAGCAAGCCCGGTTGCCGCGCGATCAGCACCGACACCTGCGTGCCGATCAGCAAGCTGGCCGATTGCCTGCTCGACTCGATCGCCGAGGCCGATGCCAGCGGCATCCCCTACTTTTTGGTGGGCCATGTGGGCGATGGCAATTTCCACTTCGGCTATCTGATCGACCCCGACAACGCGCAGGAGTTCGCCACCGCCGAACAGCTCAACCACCAGCTGGTGGCGCGCGCGCTGCGCCTGGGCGGCACCTGCACCGGCGAGCACGGCGTGGGCCTGCACAAGATGGGCTTTTTGCGCGACGAGGCCGGTGAAGGGGCCGTCGCGCTGATGCGCACCATCAAGCAGGCGCTCGACCCCGACAACATCCTCAACCCCGGCAAGATCTTCGCGGCCTGAGCGCCGCCGCCCGGCGGGCTCAGCCGCCGCGTTGCAGCAAGAGTTGCTCGACGCGCGCGCACAGCGCCGCGGGGTCAAAGGGCTTGAGCATCAGGCCGCTCAGGCCCGCACGCTGGAACGCCTCCAGGTCCGCCGGGTTGACGTTGGCGGTCAGCCCCAAGACGGGCACCTGCCGGCCTGGCAAGGGCAACGTGCTGCGCAGCCGCTGCGTGGCCACGATGCCGTCCATGCCGGGCATGACCATGTCCATCAGCACCAGGTCGAAGCTGCCTTCGGCCAGGCGGTCCAGCGCCTGCTGGCCATCGGCGGCCTCGACGATGTCGGCTTTGGGCCAGGCGGCGCGCAAGACCTGCTGCGCCAACAAACGGTTGATGGCATGGTCGTCCACCAGCAAAAAGCGCCAGGGGAACTCAGCGGTTTGCACCTCGGGCCGTGCGCTCGGGCGGCGCGGCGGCGCCGCGCAAGCCTGCAGCGGCAGTTGCAACCAAAAGCGCGAGCCCACACCGAGTTCACTCTCAAAACCCATCTCGCCGCCGAGCAAGTGCACCAGTTGGCGCGAGATGGCCAAGCCCAGGCCGTTGCCCCCATAACGCGAATGGATGCCCAGATCGGCCTGGCTGAAGCGGCTGAAGATGCGCGATTGCTGTTCCTGGGCGATGCCGATGCCGGTGTCGCACACGGCAAAGCGCACGCCGGGGTTTTCCCATTGCACGCGCATCACCACCTCGCCCTGGTGGGTGAACTTGAGCGCATTGCCCAGCAGGTTGACCAGCACCTGCATGAGGCGGTGGCGGTCGGTGTGGACCCAGGTGGGCAGCTCGGGGTCGAGCTCGAGGCGGTAGCCCAGCGTGGTGTTTTGCACGCGGGGCAAGAACACATCGAAGGCGTTTTGCGCCACGTTGCGCAATTCGATGACTTCGGGGTGGATTTCGAGACGGCCGGCTTGCAGCTGCGAGTAGTCGAGGATGTCGTTGATCACCGTCATCAGGTGCTCGGCCGACTGGCTGGTGTGCTGCAGCACCTTGAGCGCCTCGGGTTTGTTGTGCACGCGCGACATGAGCAGCGCGTTGAAACCCAGGATCGCGTTCATCGGCGTGCGCAGCTCGTGGCTGACGGTGGCCATGAACAGCTCGCGCATTTGCAGGGTGTGTTCAAGCTCCTGGCGCTTGAGCTCCAGCTGCCGGCCGTGCTCGCGGCTCTCGCGCATGGCCCGCTGGTACAGGCGTTCGTAGAGCATGGGCAACAGGATCAGCGCGCCCGAGACCATGCTGAAGGTGAACCACGAGGACAGCACCGGCTGGCCCTGCGCCTGCACCATGGGCACCCAGCCGGTGTACGAGGCGGCCGCCATGCCCAGCTGCATCAGCAAGACCAGCACGGCCCAGAGCCACCCCGCGCGCGGCCGGACCACATAAAAGGGCAGCAGCGGCAGCAGCATCAGCCAACCCAGGCGCGGCGAGAACACGCCCCCCGAGGTCCAGATCAGGTGCAGCAACACCAGCGCGGCGGTGGCCGTGGCGCTGTGGATCGCCACCGCCCAGGGCAGGCCGCGCTGCACCGCGAACAAGAGCGCCAGAAACACCGTGGCGGTCGACAGGAACAACCAGGGCGCCTGCGGGTACTGGCCGAATTCGGCCAAGCCCAGCAGCAAAGCGATGACCAGCATCGCGAACAGCAACACGGCGGTGCGCCGGTCCTGGCGAAAGGCGCTGGGCAGCCGGTTTTGCCAGCGCTGCAGCAGGCGGCGCATGTCAGTCCCCCAGCCCATGCGGGCTCCTGTGCAAAGCGATCTGGCGACCGACGGTCTGCAGCAAGGCCTGCGTGTCCAGGGGCTTGTGCAAGACCTCGCTCATGCCGGCGGCCAGGCACCGTTCACGCTCTTGCGGCAAGGTGTTGGCGGTCAGGGCGATGATGGGCATGCGGGCGGTGATGGCCGCAAAGCGTTCGTGGATCTGCCGGGTGAGGGCGGGTCCGTCCATCACCGGCATGACCATGTCGACCAAGGCCACGTCAAAGCCCTGCTGGTCGAGCAAGCGCAAGGCCTCGGCAGCGTCTGCCGCGGTGGTGACGCGCGCGCGGGGCCACACCTTGCGCAGCTGCATGTCTGCGACTTTGAGGTTGACCGGGTTGTCATCGACCACCAGGATCTCCAGGGGCAGCTGACGGGTGTGTTCGGCCTGCGGGTCATCGGGCGCGGCGTCGGCGCTGTGCGCCGCCTGCCAGGGCAGTTCAAACCAGAATTGGGTGCCTTGGCCGGGCACGCTGTGCACCCCGATTCGCCCGCCCAGCAGACCCACCAGCTGCTCGCAAATGGCCAGGCCCAGACCGGTGCCACCATGGGTGCGGTTGGTCTGCACATCGGCATGCTCGAAGTGGCGAAAAATCTGCGCCTGGCGCTCGGGCGCGATGCCGCAGCCGCTGTCGTGCACCTCGCAGCGCAGCTGCTGGGGCGTGGCCGACAGGTGCACATGCACATGGCCGCGGGCGGTGAACTTGATGGCGTTGTCCAAGAGCAGGCCCAGCACCTGGCGCAGGCGTGCGCGGTCCATGTGCACGTGCTGGGGCACGTCGTCCAGCCCGAGCAGCCGCAGGTCCAGGCCTTTGTCGTGCGCGGCCTGGGCGTGTTGGGCCCACTCGTCGGCCAAGGCCGCGCGCAGGTCAAAGTCGTGCGGCGCGGCTTGCACCTTGCCGGCCTGCAGCTGCGAAAAATCCAGGATCTCGTTGACCACCTGCAGCAGGTGCTCGGTGGAGCGGCGGATGTGGTCGACCACCTCGACCTGCTCGGGTGTGTCGATCAGCTCGTCGCGCAGTACGCTGTTGAAGCCCAGGATCGCGTTCATCGGTGTGCGCAGCTCGTGGCCCACGGCAGCGACGAATTCGTCCTTGTGCGCCTGCGCCTGCATCAGGGCCTCGTGGGTGGTCTGCAAGTCGCGGTTGCGCGCGTCGAGCTCTTTCATCTGCAGCGCGTGCAGGTGGTGGTACATCACGATGGCGGCCATCAGGTCGACCAGCGCCAGCGCGTTGTTCACCAGCGCCCACAGCACCCCGTCCTTGGTGAGGTTGAGCTGGCCGCTGATCCAGCCCCCCTGGGTCGCGAGCATCATGCCGAAAGTGCCCAGCTCGATGAGGCCGATCCACACCAGGGCTGGCCCCGGGCCGCGCAGCATCAGCACCGGCACCGCCATGATGCTGAGCCAGACCATGGCCGGCGAGTGGATGCCGCCCGAGACCGCGGCGATGTAGCCGATCATCAGCACCGCCGTCAGCGTGACCAGGTGCATCAGCACGGTGAACAGTTTGGGCACGCGCAGCCAGCCCAGGGGCACCAGCAAGAGCAAAAAGCTGGTGGCCGCGAGGATCACGCGGTGCAGATCGGCCTGGGCCTGCGGCAAGAGGTAGACAAACAGACCGGTGACGATCACGAACAGGATGTAGACCGCCAAGAAGGTGCGGCGCGAGATCTCGCGCGCACCCCCACGGTCTCGCCACAGCGAAAAGGCGGTTG
>JBDLTR010000062.1:0-5167 GCA_039805705.1 Pseudomonadota bacterium | reverse complement strand
GTGGTGGCCGACCTGGCCAAGATGCCGCACGTGCTGGTGGCCGGCACCACCGGCTCGGGCAAGTCGGTCGGCATCAATGCCATGATCCTGTCGCTGCTGTACAAGGCCGAGCCCAGCGATGTGAAACTGCTGATGATCGACCCCAAGATGCTGGAGATGTCGGTCTACGAAGGCATTCCGCACCTGCTGGCCCCCGTGGTCACCGACATGAAGCAGGCCGCGCACGGCCTGAACTGGTGCGTGGCCGAGATGGAAAAGCGCTACAAGCTCATGAGCAAGCTGGGGGTGCGCAACCTGGCGGGCTACAACACCAAGATCGACGACGCTGCGGCGCGCGAGGAGTTCATCTACAACCCCTTCAGCCTCACGCCCGAAGACCCCGAGCCGCTCAAGCGCCTGCCGCACATCGTCATCATCATCGACGAGCTGGCCGACCTGATGATGGTGGTGGGCAAGAAAATCGAAGAGCTGATCGCGCGCCTGGCGCAAAAGGCCCGCGCCGCCGGCATCCACCTGATTTTGGCCACCCAGCGCCCCAGCGTGGACGTGATCACCGGCCTGATCAAGGCCAACATCCCCACGCGCATCGCTTTCCAGGTCTCCAGCAAGATCGACAGCCGCACCATCCTGGACCAGATGGGCGCCGAAGCGCTCTTGGGCATGGGCGACATGCTCTACATGCCCTCGGGCACGGGCTTTCCGATCCGCGTGCACGGCGCTTTTGTGAGCGACGACGAGGTGCACCGCGTGGTCTCCTACCTCAATAGCCAGGGCGAGCCCGACTACATCGAGGGCGTGCTCGAAGGCGGCACCGTCGATGGCGAAGACAGCCCCTTTGGCGAAGCCGAGGGCGGTGGCGAGAAAGACCCGATGTACGACCAGGCGGTCGAGGTCGTGCTCAAGCACCGCAAGGCCAGCATCTCGCTGGTGCAGCGCCACCTCAAGATCGGCTACAACCGCGCGGCGCGCCTGGTCGAGGACATGGAAAACGCCGGCCTGGTCAGCGCCATGAGCGGCAGCGGCCAGCGCGAGATCCTCGTGCCGTCCCGCGCGGAGTGATGCCCATGCTCTTGCGCCGCACTTTTTTGAGGGGTTTGGGCCTGGTCGCCGCGCTGCCGGCTGTGCCGGTACTGGGCGCCACCGGCGACGGCCAAGCCTTGCTGGGCCAGTTTTTGCAACAGGTGCGCAGCGGGCGCGCCCAATTCACCCAGACGGTCACTTCGCCACCGCGTGCGGGTCAGCCCCCGCGGGTGCGCAGCTCCAGCGGCACGCTGGAGTTCCAGCGTCCGGGGCGTTTCCGTTTTGTCTACCGCAAGCCTTTTGAGCAAACCCTGGTGGCCGATGGGCAAATGCTGTGGCTGCACGATGTCGATCTGAACCAGGTGACGGCGCGCAAGCAGGCGCAGTCCCTGGGCAGCACACCGCTGGGGCTGATCCTCTCGGCCACCGATCTGGGCGCTGTGCAGGCCGCTTTCCAGTTGCAAACCGAAGCGGCGCGCGATGGCTTGCAGTGGGTGCGTGCCACGCCCAAGTCCAGCGATGGCCAGTTCCAGCATGCGCTGGCTGGCCTGCGCCAAGGCGAAAAGGGCCCTGAACTCGCCGTGCTCGAGGTGCTCGACAGCCTGGGCCAGCGCTCGGTGCTCAGCTTCTCCGGCTTCGAAGCCAACGCCACCATCCGCCCCGAAGTGTTCACCTTCCAGGTGCCGGCTGGCGCCGACGTGATCCGCCCCTGAGCCCCGCCATGTCGGCCGCGTCCGTGCACACCCCTTTGGCCGAGCGCTTGCGCCCGCGCACCTTGGGCGAGGTGATTGGCCAGCAGCACATCCTGGGTGAAGGCATGGCCTTGCGTTTGGCCTTCGAGTCGGGCCAGCCGCACAGCTGCATCCTGTGGGGCCCGCCGGGTGTGGGCAAAACCACCATCGCGCGCCTGATGGCCGACGCGTTTGATGCGCAGTTTTTGTCGATCAGCGCGGTGCTCGGTGGCGTCAAGGACATCCGCGAAGCGGTCGAGAAGGCCGAAGCCGCACGCGATGGCCTGCAGGCACAGCGCACCATCGTTTTCGTCGACGAGGTGCACCGCTTCAACAAAAGCCAGCAAGACGCGTTCTTGCCGCATGTGGAAAGCGGGCTCTTCACTTTCATCGGTGCCACCACCGAAAACCCGTCTTTCGAGGTCAACTCGGCCTTGCTCTCGCGCGCGGCGGTCTATGTGCTGCAGTCGCTCAGCGAAGACGATTTGCAGCAGATCGTGCTGCGTGCGCAAGGCATTGGCGCCGTGCCGGCGCTCGAGCCCGAAGCCTTGCAGCGCCTCTTGGCCTATGCCGACGGCGATGCCCGGCGCCTGCTCAACACGCTCGAGACCCTGGCGATGGCGGCCGCGCGGGAAAAGATCGACCCGGTCACCGACGCCTGGCTGCTCAAGGTGCTGGGCGAGCGCATGCGCCGCTACGACAAGGGCGGCGAGCAGTTCTACGACACCATCAGCGCGCTGCACAAATCGGTGCGCGGCTCTGACCCCGATGCCTCGCTGTACTGGTTCGTGCGCATGCTCGATGGCGGCGCCGATCCGCGCTACATGGCGCGCCGCCTGATCCGCATGGCCAGCGAGGACATCGGTCTGGCCGACCCGCGCGCGCTGCGGCTGGCGCTGGACGCGGCCGAAGTCTATGAACGTCTGGGCAGCCCCGAGGGCGAGCTGGCGCTGGCCGAGTGCGTGGTGTACCTGGCCGTGGCGCCCAAGTCGAACGCGGTGTACAAGGCCTTCAACGAGGCCAAGGCCTTTGTCAAAAAAGACGGCACGCGCCCGGTGCCCATGCACCTGCGCAACGCGCCCACGAAACTCATGCGCGAGCTCGACTACGGCAAGGGCTACCGCTATGCCCACGACGAAGACGGTGGTTTTGCCGCGGGTGAGCGCTACCTGCCCGAGGGCATGGCCGAGCCGGGCTTTTACCGCCCGGTGCGGCGCGGCCTGGAAATCAAGATCGACGACAAACTGCGCGAGCTGCGTGAAAAAAACCTGAATCAGGGTAAGCACCGAGCGGGCTGAAAGGCCGCGCCCGGTCGCCCTCACTACAATCTCGCCACAACCCGCCGGACGGTCTTCTGCTTGGCGGGTTTTTTGCGATCAATCGGGGCCAGGGTGTGCCCACCTCAGCTCGGAAGGCAGCGGTATGGACGTTTTGCTTCAGCAGATCATCAACGGTCTGGTGCTCGGCAGCATGTACGCCCTGGTGGCCCTGGGCTACACCATGGTCTACGGCATCATCAACCTGATCAACTTCGCGCACGGTGAGGTGCTGATGGTGGGCGCGCTCACCAGCTGGACGGTGATCGGCCTGATGCGCGAAGGCATGCCCGGCGCGCCCGGCTGGGTCATCCTGCTGCTGGCCACGCTGATCGCCTGTGTGGTGGCGGCCGCGCTCAATTTCGCCATCGAAAAAATCGCCTACCGCCCCTTGCGCAACAGCCCCAAGCTGGCCCCGCTGATCACCGCCATCGGCATGAGCCTTTTGTTGCAAACCTTGGCCATGATCATCTGGAAGCCCAACTACAAGGCTTACCCCACGCTGCTGCCCAGCACGCCGATCCACCTGGGCGGCGCGGTCATCACGCCCACACAGCTGATGATCCTGGGGGTGACGGCGGTGTCGCTGGCGGTGCTGATGTGGCTGGTCAACGCCACGCGCCTGGGCCGGGCCATGCGCGCCACGGCCGAGAACCCGCGTGTGGCTGCGCTCATGGGCGTGCGCCCTGATGTGGTGATTTCGGCCACCTTCATCATCGGCGCGGTGTTGGCCGCCATCGCTGGCGTCATGTACGCCTCCAACTACGGCACCGCGCAGCATTCGATGGGCTTCATCCCGGGCCTCAAGGCCTTCACAGCGGCCGTGTTCGGCGGCATTGGCAACCTGGGGGGCGCGGTGGTGGGCGGGCTGCTGCTGGGCCTGATCGAGTCGATCGGCTCAGGCTACATCGGCGAACTCACCGGCGGTGTGCTGGGCAGCCACTACACCGATATCTTTGCCTTCATTGTCTTGATCTGCGTGCTGACCTTGCGCCCTTCGGGCCTCATGGGCGAGCGCGTGGCCGACCGGGCTTGAAGGGCCGACCATGACCGACAACAAGACGCTCCGTGTCCTGCTCATCGGCACAGCCCTGCTGGTGTTGCCGCTGCTTTTGCAAAGCCTGGGCAACGCCTGGGTGCGCATCGCCGATGTGGCGCTGCTCTACATCCTGCTGGCGCTGGGCCTGAACATTGTGGTGGGCTACGCTGGTCTGCTCGATCTGGGCTATGTGGCCTTCTTTGCGGTGGGCGCCTACATGTACGCGCTGCTGGCCTCGCCGCATTTGCTCGACACCTTTCCGGCGCTGGCGCTGATGTTCCCGAATGGCCTGCACATGCCGCTGTGGGTCATCGTGCCGCTGGGCGCGGCGCTGGCGGGTCTGTTGGGCATGCTGCTCGGCGCGCCCACGCTCAGGTTGCGCGGCGACTACCTGGCCATCGTGACGCTGGGCTTTGGCGAAATCATCCGCGTTTTCATGAACAACCTGGACCAACCGGTCAACATCACCAACGGCCCGCGCGGCATCGACATGATCGACGCCGTCACCCTTTTTGGCTGGCCACTCAGCCGCAAGCTGAACGTGCTGGGCTTTGAGTTCGCCTCGGTCACGCTGTATTACTACCTGTTCCTGGCATTGGTGCTGTTGAGCGTGGTGCTGTCGCACCGCATCGAGCGTTCGCGCATCGGCCGCGCCTGGATGGCGATCCGCGAAGACGAGATCGCCGCCAAGGCAATGGGGATCAATACCCGCAATGTGAAGCTGCTCGCCTTCGCCATGGGCGCATCGTTTGGCGGTGTATCGGGCGCAATGTTCTCGGCGTTTCAGGGGTTCGTGTCACCCGAGAGCTTCACACTCATGGAGAGCATCGTGATCGTGGCCATGGTGGTGCTGGGCGGCATGGGCTATGTACCCGGCGTGATCCTGGGCGCGATTCTGCTCTACGCTATCCCCGAGGCCCTACGCTATATCGCAAAACCATTGCAGGAAGCGATCTTCGGCACGGAGCTACTTGCACCGGAAGCCCTGCGCATGCTGCTCTTTGGCCTGGCCATGGTGCTGATCATGCTGTATCGGCCGCGTGGATTGTTATTCCCGAAGA
>JBDLTR010000061.1:0-10017 GCA_039805705.1 Pseudomonadota bacterium | reverse complement strand
ATTTTGGTGAATTCAGCGAGGAGACTTTCATGCAGACAGGCGACACAGCCGCCACGCCGCAGCGCATTGGCGTGCCGCGCGAGATTTTTCCTGGTGAAAAACGGGTGGCCACCGTGCCCGATGTGGTGGGCAAGCTCATCAAGCTGGGCTTTGCCGTGGTGGTGGAAAAAGGCGCTGGCGAACTGGCGGACCTGTCGGACGCCGCCTACGCCGAAGCCGGTGCCAGCATCGCGCCCGACGCCGCAGCGCTGTGGGGCGGCAGCGACATCGTCTTCAAGGTGCGTCCGCCCACCGCCGACGAAGTGGCCCTGATGCGTGCCGGCCAGACCCTGATCGGCTTTGTCTGGCCTGCCCAACACCCCGAGCTGATGCAGCAGCTGGCCGCCCAAAAGGTCACGGTGCTGGCGATCGACGCCTTGCCGCGCACACTGAGCCGCGCCCAAAAGATGGACGCGCTGACCTCGATGGCCGGCGTCAGCGGCTACCGCGCGGTGGTGGAAGCCGCCAACGCCTTTGGCCGTTTCTTCAACGGCCAGATCACCGCCGCGGGCAAGGTGCCGCCGGCCAAGGTGTTCATCGCCGGTGCCGGTGTGGCCGGCTTGGCCGCCATCGGCGCGGCCGCCAGCCTGGGCGCCATCGTGCGCGCCAACGACACGCGCGCCGAAGTGGCCGACCAGGTGGTCTCGCTCGGTGGTGAATTCGTCAAGGTGGATTACGAAGAAGAAGGCTCGGGCGGTGGCGGTTACGCCAAGGTCATGAGCGAAGGCTTCCAGGCCGCGCAGCGCGAGATGTACGCGCAGCAGGCCAAAGAGTGCGACATCATCATCACCACCGCGCTGATCCCCGGCAAACCCGCGCCGCGCCTGATCACCGCCGAGATGGTCAAGAGCATGAAGCCCGGCAGCGTCATTGTCGACATGGCGGCCGAGCAGGGCGGCAACTGCGAGCTCACCGAACCCGGCAAGGCCGTGGTCAAGCATGGCGTGACCATCGTGGGCTACACCGACCTGGCTTCGCGCATGGCGCGCCAGTCGTCGACGCTGTACGGCACCAACCTGTTCCGTCTGACCGAAGAGCTGTGCAGAACCAAGGACGGCCAGATCAACGTCAACATGCAGGACGACGCCATCCGTGGCCTCACGGTCATCAAGGACGGTGAGATCACCTGGCCCGCCCCCCCGCTGGCGCCGGCGGCGCCCAAGCCGGCGGCCAAGCCCGCCGCCGTCGCGGTTGAGAAAAAGGGCGCGCACGGCCACGGCAGCAGCGGCCCGATGCCGGTCGGCACGCTGGCGCTGGTGTTCGGCCTGGGCGCGTTGGCGTTCTGGGCGATTGGCGCTTACGCCCCGGCGGCCTTCCTGGGCCACTTCACCGTCTTTGTGCTGGCCTGCTTCATCGGCTACATGGTGGTGTGGAACGTGACGCCTGCGCTGCACACGCCGCTGATGAGCGTGACCAACGCCATCTCCAGCATCATCGTCATCGGTGCGCTGGTGCAGATCCTGCCGCCCGAGGCGGGCACCAACGGCCGGCCCGATGGCCTGATCCAGTGGCTGGCGTTCGCGGGCATCGTGCTCACCGCCATCAACATGTTCGGCGGCTTCGCCGTCACCCGCCGCATGCTCGACATGTTCCGCAAGTGAACCGCCACAAGAACAACAAGGAAAGACGATCATGAGCCAAAGTCTCATCTCTCCCAGCCTGGCCACGGTGGCCTACCTCGGTGCGGCCATCCTCTTTGTGTTGAGCCTGGGCGGCCTGTCCAACCCGGAAACCTCGCGCCGTGGCAACCTGTATGGCGTCATCGGCATGACGCTGGCGGTGCTGGCCACCATCCTGGGCCCGCGGGTGGCGGCCGCCGGCATCCCCTGGATCATCGGCGCACTGCTGATCGGTGGCAGCGTGGGCCTGTACGCCGCCAAGACCGTCAAGATGACGCAGATGCCCGAGCTCGTGGCGCTGATGCACAGCCTGGTGGGTTTGGCCGCTTGCTTGGTGGGTTTTGCCAGCTATGTGGACACCTCGATCCAGTACACCGGCGCAGAAAAAGCCATCCACGAAGTGGAGATCTACGTCGGCATCCTGATCGGCGCGGTCACCTTCTCGGGCTCGCTGATCGCCTTTGGCAAGCTCAACGGCAAGATCGGCGGCAAGCCGCTGCTGCTGCCCGCGCGCCACTGGCTCAACCTGCTGGCGCTGCTGGTGGTGATCTGGTTCGGGGGCGAGTTCATCCACGCGCACGATGTGCAAAGCGGCATGACCCCGCTGCTCGTCATGACGGTGATCGCGCTGTTGTTCGGCATCCACATGGTGATGGCCATCGGCGGCGCCGACATGCCGGTGGTGGTGTCCATGCTCAACAGCTACTCGGGCTGGGCCGCGGCTGCGACCGGCTTCATGCTCAGCAACGACCTGCTGATCGTGACCGGCGCCTTGGTCGGCTCCTCCGGTGCCATCCTTTCCTACATCATGTGCAACGCGATGAACCGCAACTTCATCAGCGTGATCGCGGGTGGTTTTGGTGGCGGTGCGCCCGCCGCGCCCAAGGCCGATGGCGCAGCGGCCGAGCCGCAGGGCGAGGTGGTGCCCGTCAGCGCGGCCGAGACCGCCGAGCTGCTGCGCGACGCCAAGAGCGTGATCATCGTGCCGGGCTACGGCATGGCGGTGGCGCAGGCGCAGCACACGGTCAACGAGATCACCAAGACGCTGCGCGACAAGGGCGTGACCGTGCGCTTTGGCATCCACCCGGTGGCGGGCCGCATGCCTGGCCACATGAACGTGCTGCTGGCCGAGGCCAAGGTGCCCTACGACATCGTGCTGGAGATGGACGAGATCAACGACGATTTCGGTGACACCGACGTGGCCATGGTGATCGGCGCCAACGACATCGTGAACCCCGCCGCGCAGGACGACCCCACCAGCCCGATCGCCGGCATGCCGGTGCTCGAGGTCTGGAAGGCCCGCACCAGCATCGTCATGAAACGCTCCATGGCCAGCGGTTACGCCGGCGTGGACAACCCGCTGTTCTACAAAGAGAACAACCGCATGCTGTTTGGCGATGCCAAGAAGATGCTCGACGAGGTGTTGGGGGCTTTGAAGGGCTGAAGCCCGCAAAGCCTTCCCCTCCCCCCAAGGCCGCTGCACGCGGCCTTTTTTGTGCCTGGGCGTTTGGCGAAAACCCTGATCTTGGTCAGTCAGTTTTGTGTCAGGACTGGGGTAGACTGGCCCGCATGTCAATACCCACTTTGCAAGCCGAGCGCCCCTGGCTCGGCAGCTACCCCGAAGGCGTTCCCGCCGACATTGACCCCGACCAATACAGCTCCTTGGTCGCCTTGCTGGAAGAAAGTTTTGCGCGCTACGCCGAGCGGCCCGCGTTCAGCTTCATGGGCAAGACCATGAGCTACCGCCAGCTGGACGCCGACAGCCAGGCGCTGGCCGCGTACTGGCAAGGCCTTGGCTTGGTCAAAGGCGACCGTGTGGCGTTGATGATGCCCAACGTGCCGCAGTACCCGGTGGCCGTGGCCGCCGTGTTGCGTGCCGGCCTGGTGGTGGTCAACGTCAACCCGCTGTACACCGCGCGCGAGCTGCAACACCAGCTCAAGGATTCGGGCGCCAAGGCCATCGTCATCATCGAAAACTTTGCCGCCACGCTGGAAAAATGCCTGGCCGAGACCCCGGTGCAGCACGTGGTGCTGGCCAGCATGGGCGACCGCCTGGGCCTGCTCAAGGGGGCGCTGGTCAACCACGTGGTGCGCAAGGTCAAGAAGCTGGTGCCCGCGTTCAGCCTGCCTCGGGCCGTGCGCTTCAACGACGCGCTGGCGCGTGGGCGCCGCCTGGCTTTCACCCGCGTGCCCCTGGGGCCGCAAGACATCGCGGTGCTGCAATACACCGGCGGCACCACAGGCGTGTCCAAGGGCGCAGTGCTCTTGCACCGCAACGTGATCGCCAACGTGCTGCAGTCCGAGGCCTGGAACGAACCGGTGATGCGGCGTGTGCCCGCCCACGAGCAACCGACCTCGGTCTGCGCTTTGCCGCTGTACCACATCTTCGCCTTCACGGTGAACATGATGCTGTCGGTACGCACCGGCGGCAAGGTGATCCTGATCCCCAACCCACGCGATCTGCCGGCCGTGCTCAAAGAGCTCTCGCGGCACACCTTCCACAGCTTTCCGGCGGTCAACACGCTGTTCAATGGCCTGGTCAATCACCCCGATTTCGGCAAGGTCAACTGGTCCAACCTCAAGGTCTCGGTGGGTGGCGGCATGGCGGTGACCGGCAATGTGGCCAAGCTCTGGCTCGAAAAAACCGGTTGTCCGATTTGCGAAGGTTACGGCTTGTCCGAGACCAGCCCCTCGGCCAGCTGCAACCCCACCACCAGCCTGGCCTTCAGCGGCAACATCGGTGTGCCTTTGCCCAGCACGCGCATGAAGATCGTCGACGACGATGGCCGGGACGTGCCGATGGGCCAGGCAGGCGAAATCGCCATCCAGGGCCCCCAGGTCATGGCGGGCTATTGGCAGCGGCCCGATGAAACGGCCCGCGTGATGACGGCCGATGGCTATTTCAAATCGGGCGACATTGGCGTGATGGATGCGCAGGGCTTTTTCAAGATCGTCGACCGCAAGAAAGACATGATCTTGGTCAGCGGCTTCAACGTCTATCCGAACGAGGTGGAAGAGGTGGCTTCGGCCTGCCCGGGCGTGCTCGAGTGTGCCGCCATTGGTGTGCCCGACGAGAAAACCGGCGAAGCCGTCAAGCTGGTGGTGGTGCGCAAGGACCCGGCGCTCACGCCCGAGCAGATCCAGGCCTATTGCCGCGACAAGCTCACTGGCTACAAGCACCCGCGCTTCATCGAGTTCCGCGACGAGCTGCCCAAAACCCCGGTGGGCAAGATCCTGCGGCGCGAGCTGCGTCAGCCCAGCTGAGCCCTGCCTGGGCGGCATCGGCGGCGGTCTTGCGAGACCGCCGTTTCATTGTGGGAGAAACATGTGAGCATCGCCCCGATCGGTTTGATGAGCGCCATGCACGAAGAGCTGGCCCTGGTGCTCGAAGCCATGCCCGACGAGCAGCGCGTGCGCGTGGCCGGCCGCGATTTTTGGCAAGGCCACTGGCAAGGGCGGCCCGTGGTGACGGTGCTCTCGCGCATTGGCAAGGTGGCTGCGGCCACCACCGCGACGGCGCTGATCGAGCGCTTTGGCGTGGGCCAGATCGTCTTCACCGGCGTAGCGGGCGGCATCGGCGCCGGTGTGCGTGTCGGTGATGTGGTGCTGGCCGAGGCTTTTGTGCAGCACGACATCGACGCCTCGCCCCTGTTCCCCCGCCATGAAGTGCCTTTGTACGGCCGCAGCCGCTTTGCCACCGACCCCGCTGTGTCGGGTGCGCTGGCCCAGGCCGCACAAGCGGTGCTGGCGCGGGTGGCCGAGCACCTGGGGCCCGAGGCGGTGCGCGAATTTGGCTTGCAGGCGCCGCGCCTGCACACCGGTTTGATCGCCAGTGGCGACCGCTTTGTCGCGACGACGGCCGAGTGCCGTGCTTTGCAACAGGCTTTGCCCGAGGCCTTGGCGGTCGAAATGGAAGGGGCGGCCGTGGCCCAGGTCTGCGCCGATTACGGCCTGCCGTTCGCAGCGCTGCGAACGGTCTCCGACCGCGCCGACGACGATGCCCATGCCGATTTCAGCCGCTTCATCCGCCAGGTCGCCAGCCGCTATGGCGTGGCGATGCTGGCGCAGTGGCTTCAGCCGCGCTGAGGCGCGCGCGCTCGGCCCCGCCTCACTTGAGCCAGCCGCGCCGGCGGAAGTACCACATCGGCACCACCGCGCTGGCCACCATCAGCGCCAGCGCCAGCGGGTAACCCCAGGTTTGGCCCAGTTCGGGCATGTACTGGAAGTTCATGCCATAGATGCTGGCGATCAGCGTCGGCGGCAGCAAGGCCACGCTGGCCACCGAGAAGATCTTGATGATCTTGTTCTGGTTGATGTTGATGAAGCCGACGGTGGCATCCATCAGGAAGTTGATCTTGTCGAACAAGAAGGCGGTGTGCGAGTCGAGCGAGTCGATGTCGCGCAGGATCTGGCGCGCCTCTTCGAACTGCTCGGCGTTGAGCATCTTGGAGCGCATCATGAAGCTGACGGCACGGCGTGTGTCCATCACGTTGCGGCGGATGCGGCCGTTCAGGTCTTCCTGGCGCGCAATCGCGCCCAGCACCTCGCCGGCCAGTTCGTCGGTCACATCGCCCGAGAGCACCAGGGTGCTGGCTTTTTCGAGCTCGTCGTAAATGCCTTCGAGCGTATCGGCCGAGTACTCGGCGTCGGCGTCAAACAGCTTGAGCAGCACCTCTTTGGCGTCTTCGATCAGGCCCGGTGCGCGGCGCGCGCGCATGCGCAGGAGGCGAAACACCGGCACGTCTTCGTCGTGGATCGAGAACAGCACGCCGCGGCTTTTGAGGTTAGTGTTGTGCTGGTTCAGGATGAAGGCGCAGCGCACCGTGCGCGGCTCGTCTTCGTCGGCGATCAGGAAGTCCGAGCGGATGTGCAGCTCGCCGTTGTCTTCTTCGTAAAAGCGCGCCGATTCCTCGATGTCCTCGTCCATCGCGTCTTCGGGGATGGACAGGCCGTAGTACTGCTTGATCCAGCGCTTTTCCTCGACCGTGGGCGATTCCAGGTCCACCCAGATCGGCTGGAAACGTGACAGCTCTTCCAGGGACTCGATTTCTTCCTGGAACAGGCGGCCGTTGACAAGGGTGAAGATGTTGAGCATGGCGGTCTCCAAAAGGGCCAGATGCCAAAGGTTCGAAACAGGGCGGCAGGGGGTGCGTTGGCTTTCGAACGTTGGGCAGCGACATGCTCAGAACGTTCGAAAGCTACCGACTCGGTGAGCTTTCCACGGTGGAACTCCGAAAAAGGGGTGGCGGGATTATCGCACTGGCCAGAAGGCACAAGGGCGTTCAGCTCTGCGGGGCGCGGGCGCGCGGTGCGGCGCTTGTGGGGGCGGTCCCCAAAACTTCCCCACGATAGCAGCCCTGGGCGCTGGTGCCAAGGCCTCTTCAGGAATTCCCTGGGTCAGGCCCGTCCATGCTTGCCTTTGGCCGGGCCTGGGCGCATAGTGTTTCGACGCAGGGCTGTTTGGGGCCCGGCGTGTTCCCCGCGCCGATGAGATGGCGCAGCCCTTACCGAGACAGGAGGCTATGTATGAATCTGACGATCAGCGGTCACCATTTGGAAGTCACCCCCGCCTTGCGCAGTTACGTGACCGGCAAGCTCGATCGGATCACCCGGCATTTCGACCAGGTGGTGGATGTGAAAGTGCTGCTCACGGTGGAAAAGCAAAAGGAGAAGGAAAAGCGCCAACGGGCCGAATGCAACATCCACGTCAAAGGCAGCGACTTGTTCGCCGAAAGTGCCCATGAGGACCTGTACGCGGCGGTGGACGAGTTGATGGACAAACTTGACCGCCAGGTGGTCAAGCACAAGAACCGCTTGACCGAGCACCACCACGAGGCGCCCAAGCGCATGATGTGAGCCGCTATCCCGGCGCCCAAAAGGCTGCAAATGCAGCCTTTTTGTCTTTTTTGGGGCTTTTATTTCGCCCGAGGGGCGATTTTGGCCACGCCTGGGCCTGGCGCCAGGGTGCATAATCCGCGCTCGACCATGAACCGTCTCTCGTCCATCCTGCCTGTTGCCCAGGTTCTTGTGGGGCTTGATGCCACCAGCAAGAAACGGGCGTTCGAAGAAGCTGGCCTGCTTTTCGAGAATTTGCACGGCCTGTCCCGCGCCCTGGTGACCGACAGCCTGTTTGCGCGCGAACGCTTGGGCTCGACGGGCCTGGGCCACGGGGTGGCGATCCCGCACGGTCGCATCAAAGGGCTCAAAGCCCCGATGGCGGCGGTTTTCTTGCTCGGTCAGCCGATCGGCTTTGACGCCCCCGATGAGCAGCCCGTCAACCTGCTCATCTTTTTGCTGGTGCCCGAAGCGGCCACGCAAAAGCACCTGGAAATCCTGTCTGAAATCGCCGAGCTGCTCAGCGACAGCGGCTTGCGCGAGCGCTTGAAAACCAGCACCACCCAAAGCGGCTTGCACCAGCTGATTGCCCAGTGGCGTTCGGCCCAAACCGCTTGACATTGCCCACCCGAAGCGAGGCCACATGAAGCCCACCGTGGTCAGCGCCGATGTCCTGTTCGAAGACCACCGGGCCCAGCTGCGTTGGCAGTGGGTGGCGGGCCTGGGGGCCTCGGAGCGGCGCTTCGACGAGGTCGCGGTGCGCGAGGCCCGCTCGGGCGCCGATCTGGTGGGTTACCTCAACTACATCCACCCTTACCGGGTGCAGATCCTCGGGCCGCGCGAGGTGGCCTACCTCTCCAACGCCACGGCCGAAGACTGCGCCCGCCGCATCGCCCGCATCGTCACGCTGGAGCCGCCGGTGCTGGTGCTGGCCGATGGCCAGGTGGCGCCGGAGGCCTTGCTCTCGATGTGCGAGCGCGCCCAGATCCCGCTGTTCGCCACCAAGGAGTCGTCGGCCTTTGTGATCGATGTGCTGCGCGCCTACCTCTCCAAACACTTCGCCGACCGCACCACCATGCACGGCGTGTTCATGGACATCCTGGGCCTGGGCGTCATGATCACCGGCGAGTCGGGTCTGGGCAAGAGCGAACTGGGGCTGGAACTCATCTCGCGCGGCAACGGCCTGGTGGCCGACGACGCGGTGGACCTCTACCGCATCAACCAGACCACGATCGAAGGGCGCTGCCCCGACCTGCTGCAAAACCTGCTCGAGGTGCGCGGCATCGGCCTCTTGGACATCCGCGCCATCTTTGGCGAGACCGCGGTGCGCCGCAAGATGCGCCTCAAGCTCATCGTGCACCTGGTGCGCAAGGAAACGCTGGAGCGCGACTACGAGCGGCTGCCGGCCGAACCCTTGACCCAGGACATCCTGGGTGTGCCGGTGCGCAAGGCGGTGATCCAGGTGGTGGCCGGCCGCAACATCGCCGTGCTGGTCGAAGCCGCGGTGCGCAACACCATCTTGCAGATGCGCGGCATCGACACTTTCCAGGAGTTCATGGACCGCCAGCGCCGCGCCATGGAGTGAGGCTCAGCGGGCCCGGTGCGGGCAGGGCTTGCGCGTGCAGTGTGCGTACAGGCTCAAAGAGTGGTCGGCGATCTCAAAGCCCTTGGCCTGGGCCACGGCCTGTTGGCGGTGTTCGATTTCAGCGTCGTAGAACTCTTCCACCCGGCCGCAGTCCAGGCAGACCATGTGGTCATGGTGCTGCCCTTCGTTGAGCTCGTAGACCGCCTTGCCGCTTTCGAAATGGTTGCGGTGCAGGATGCCGGCCTGCTCGAATTGCGTGAGCACCCGGTAGACCGTGGCCAAACCCACATCGGCCCCGTCCTGCAGCAGGTGGCGGAACACGTCTTCGGCCGTCATGTGGCGCTGCACACCGCGTTGAAAAACCTCGAGGATTTTCAGGCGCGGACCCGTGGCCTTGAGGCCGGTGTTCTTGAGGTCGTCGATGTGCATGGCGGGCGGTGGGCAAAGGTGCGCAGCGGTCAGGCCCACAGCGTGGGCGCCGCTACAATGTCCCGATGATATCTGGCCTGCTTTCAACCATGACAGCCTCCAAGACTTTGCGGCCGCCGCTGGTGGTGCTGACCTGTCTGGCGATGGCCTGGGGCCTGTCGGCCTGCAGCGGTTTTCAAGGTGTGGGCCGCGACACCTTCAAAACCTATGTGCCCGAGGTGGTGCAGGGCAATGTGGTCTCGCGCGAGCAGCGCCAATACCTGCGCCCTGGCATGACCCGCGCCCAGGTGCGCGACGTGCTGGGCACGCCGCTGGTGACCAGCCTCTTCCATGCCGACCGCTGGGACTATGCCTTCACCATCCGGCGCCAAGGCGTGCCTGCCCAACAATTTCACCTGGCCGTGTTCTTCCACGGCGATGTGCTCAGCCGCGTGGAAGGCGACGATTTGCCCAGCGAGGTCGAGTTCGTGCAGCGCCTGAGCCGTCCTGGGGCCCCGGTCAAGCCACCTC
>JBDLTR010000060.1:0-8227 GCA_039805705.1 Pseudomonadota bacterium | reverse complement strand
TGGTCGTGCGCGCCAGCGGGTCGAACGCGCTCTCGGCCAGGGCGCAGAGCTGGAACTTGCCGTCGCGGTCGGTGAAGTAGGTGAACATGAAGAAGCTCAACCAGTCCGGCGTGGGCTCGTTGAAGGCTTGCAGGATGCGGGGGTTGTTGGCGTTGCCGCTGTTGCGTTCCAGCAGGCCTTCGGCTTCTTCGCGGCCATCTTTGCCAAAGTACTTGTGCAGCAAATAGACCATCGCCCACAGGTGGCGGCCTTCCTCCACGTTCACCTGGAACAGGTTGCGCAGGTCGTACTGGCTCGGGCAGGTCAGGCCCAGGTGCCTTTGCTGCTCGACCGAGGCCGGCTCGGTGTCGCCCTGCGTGACGATGATGCGGCGCAGGTTGGCGCGGTGTTCGCCAGGCACGTCCTGCCAGGCGGCTTCGCCCATGTGGTCACCGAAGTGGATCTTGCGGTCCTGCTCGGCCGGATTCAGGAAGATGCCCCAGCGGTAGTCGGGCATCTTGACGTGGCCGAACTTGGCCCAGCCGCTCGGGTCCACGCCCACGGCGGTGCGCAGGTACACATCGGCCTCCTGGAAACCCTCGGGGCCCATTTCCTTCCACCAGTCGATGTAGTTGGGGTGCCAGGATTCGAGGGCGCGCAGCAGCTGGCGGTCTTCGGACAGGTTCACGTTGTTGGGGATCGCGTCGTCGTAGCTGACTTCCACGAATTGGTCGTCACGGATGGCTTCGGTGTGTTCGCTCATGGGCTTGTCTCCAGGTCAAAGTCTGTAGGGGGGCTCGTCAAATGCACTTTGATGCATGTTTTGCGTCGAGCGATGTGCATTTTTATGCATACCCTTGGGCGCGACTTTGATCTGGCGCAAACAACATGGCACCGGGGACGGGTTCAGCGTCGGGGGGAAGACAGGCTGGCGATCCAGGCCGCGGCCTGCGGCCCAGCCCAGTCGACTTCGCCCAGCACACGCCAGCGGATCTGCCCATCGGGCGCGATCAAGAGCGTGGTCGGGAAGGCCGTGACGCCGTAGCGGCGCGCCAGTTCGGCCTGGGGGTCCGGCACCACGGGCAAGCTCAGCCCGGTGGCCCCCATGTAGCGGCGCACATGGCTGGGCGTCTCGCGCACATTGATGCCGATCACCACCGGGTCACCGCCGCCCAGCTCATGCAGGGTTTGCAGCGAGGGCAGCTCTTCCTTGCAGGGCGGGCACCAAGTGGCCCAGAAGTTGAGCACCACCGCCCTGCCCTTGAGGCGCTCGCTGGTCCAGCGCTGGCCTTGCAGGTCGACGCTGTCAAAGGTGGGCGTGGGCTGCGCAGAGGGCCAGGGCGTTTTCTGGAACTGGGCCAGCGCCGGCAAAGCGGCCATCGCCCACAACGCACTCACGCAGAAAAAACGGCGTCCCCGCGCGAGCATGGAACGCCGTGTCATGGGCGGATCACCGTTCGGTCTCAGACGCGCTCGGCCACCCAGGCCTGCACGCTGGCCAGCGCTTTCGGCAAGGCTTTGGCGTCGGTACCGCCCGCCATGGCCATGTCGGCCTTGCCGCCGCCCTTACCGCCAACCTGTTGGGCGACAAAGTTGACCAGCTCGCCGGCCTTGACCTTGCCCACGCTGTCGGCGGTCACGCCCGCCGCGATCTGCACCTTGTCGCCATCGACGGCGGCCAGCACGATGGCGGCGGTCTTGAGCTTGTCCTTGAGCTTGTCCAGGGTGTCGCGCAGGGTCTTGGCGTCAGCGCCTTCGAGCTTGGCCGCCAGCACTTTCAGGCCCTTGACATCGACCGCCTGGCCCACGAGTTCATCGCCCTGGCTCGAGGCCAACTTGCCCTTGAGCGCGGCGATTTCTTTTTCGAGGGACTTGACCTGGTCGAGCACCTGGCCAATGCGGGCGGCAAGCTGGTCGGTCGGCGCCTTGAGTGAACCGGCGGCCTGCGCCACGGTGTCTTCCAACGACTGCAGATAAGCCAGCGCGTTCTCGCCCGTGACCGCCTCGATGCGGCGCACGCCCGCGGCCACGCCGCTCTCGGCCACGATCTTGAACAGGCCAATGTCGCCCGTGGCCTTGACGTGGGTGCCACCGCAGAGCTCGCGGCTGGAGCCGATGTCGAGCACGCGCACGGTCTCGCCGTATTTCTCGCCGAACAGCATCATCGCGCCGGTTTTCTGCGCGCTCTCGATGTCCATGACGCGCGCCTGCGCGGCGGCATTGGCCAAGATCTCGGCATTGACCTTGGCCTCGATCTGGCGGATTTCGGCGTCGGTCACCGGCGCGTTGTGCGCGAAGTCAAAGCGGGTGCGCTCAGCATTCACCAGCGACCCCTTTTGCTGCACATGGCTGCCCAGCACCTCGCGCAGCGCCTTGTGCATCAGGTGGGTGGCGCTGTGGTTGCGCACGGTGGCGGCGCGCAGCGCGGTGTCCACACGGGCCTGCACCGCGTCGCCCACTTTCAGGCTGCCGCTTTGCAATTCGCCGTGGTGGCCGAACACATCGGCCTTGATTTTTTGCGTGTCCAGCACGTGGAACTGGGCGCCGCCGTGGTGGATCAGGCCCTGGTCGCCGACCTGGCCGCCGGATTCGGCGTAGAACGGGGTGGTGTCGAGCACCACCACGCCCTGCTGACCGGCTTGCAGCGCCTGCACCGGCGTGCCGTCCACATACAGGGCCAGCACCTTGGCGTGGCTGGTCAGCTGCTCGTAGCCCACAAAGTCATTGCCCGTGCCGCTGTAGTCCAGCGCCTTGTCCATCTTGAACTTGCCGGCCGCGCGCGCCTGGGTCTTTTGCTTGTCCATGGCGGCGGCAAAGCCGGCCTCGTCCACCGACAGGCCACGCTCGCGGCACACATCGGCCGACAGGTCCAGCGGGAAACCGTAGGTGTCGTGCAGCTTGAAGGCCACTTCGCCGGGCAGCACCTTCACGCCACCGCCCAGGGCCTCGTCCAGGATCTGCATGCCGGTTTCCAGGGTCTCGAAGAAGCGCTCTTCTTCGGCCTTGAGCACGTCCATCACCCGGTCGGCGTTCTCGCGCAGGTTGGGGTAAGCGGCGCCCATCAGTTTGACCAGGTCCGGCACCAGCTTGTGGAAGAACGGCGTCTTCTTGCCCAGCTTGTAGCCGTGGCGGATGGCGCGGCGCACGATGCGGCGCTGCACATAGCCGCGGCCTTCGTTGCTCGGGATCACGCCGTCGGACACCAGGAAAGCGGTGGCACGCAGGTGGTCGGCGATCACGCGCAGGCTGGGGTTGCTCAGGTCGGCGCAGCCGGTTTCGCGGCTGGCGGCCTTGATCAGGGTGTCGAACAGGTCGATCTCGTAGTTGCTGTGCACGTGCTGCAAGATGGCGGCCAGGCGCTCCAGGCCCATGCCGGTGTCCACACAGGGCGCGGGCAGTTTCGTGACCGAGCCGTCTTCGTGCATCTCGAACTGCATGAACACGTTGTTCCAGATCTCGATGAAGCGGTCGCCGTCTTCCTCGGGGCTGCCCGGGGGGCCGCCGGGGATGTGGTCGCCGTGGTCGTAGAAGATCTCGGAGCAAGGGCCACAGGGGCCGGTGTCGGCCATCATCCAGAAGTTGTCACTCTTGTAACGACCGCCCTTGTTGTCGCCGATGCGGATCACGCGCTCGGGCGGCAGACCGATCTCTTTCGTCCAGATGTCGTAGGCCTCGTCGTCTTCCATGTAGACGGTGGCCAACAGGCGCTCCTTGGGCAGATTGTAGACCTCGGTCAGCAGCTCCCAGGCCCAGGTCAGCGACTCGCGCTTGAAATAGTCGCCAAACGACCAGTTGCCCAGCATCTCGAAAAAGGTGTGGTGGCGCGCGGTGTAACCCACGTTTTCCAGGTCGTTGTGCTTGCCGCCGGCGCGCAGGCAGGCCTGCACCGAGGCGGCGCGCACATAGCTGCGCTTGTCGGTGCCCAGGAACACGTCCTTGAACTGCACCATGCCCGAGTTGGTGAACATCAGCGTCGGGTCGTTGCCCGGCACCAGGGGGCTGGACGCCACCACGGTGTGGCCCTTGGACTCGAAGAAATCGAGGAAGGTTTTGCGGATGTCGGCAACTGAAAAAACGGCTTGGCTCATGGTGTTGGAAGGGTTTTCCGGAGTAACTGGGCATTATAGGTTTGGCCTCTCGGTGACAGACGCAGGCCCAGCCCCTGCGTTAGCCTGTGCGCTGTGGCAAACTCGATTTGCTTAACAACTTAAATAACTGGCGGGCCCACCCAGGTGCACCGCCCCGCACACCCCAAGGAGACCGCGATGGACATGAAAACTTCTCCCCTGGCCCTGCTCAAGGACCCCAGCCTGCTCAAAACCGAGGCCTTCATCAACGGCCAATGGGTCAAGGGCGCTGGCACCTTCGAAGTCACCGACCCGGCGACCGGCCTCAAGCTGGCCGATGTGGCCAACCTGGGGGCGGCGCACGCCGAGCAGGCCATTGCCGCGGCCAATGCGGCCTGGCCGGCCTGGCGCAGCAAAACCGCCAAGGAGCGCAGCATCCTGTTGCGCAAGTGGTTTGACCTGCTGATCGCCCACACCGAGGACCTGGCGCGCATGATGACCGCCGAGAACGGCAAACCCCTGGCCGAATCGCGCGGCGAAGTGGCCTATGGCGCCAGCTTCGTCGAGTGGTTTGCCGAAGAGGCCAAGCGCATCAACGGCGAGACCCTGCCGCAGTTCGACAACAACCGCCGCCTGATCGTGCAGCGCCAGGCGATCGGCGTGTGCGCCGCCATCACGCCCTGGAACTTCCCGCTGGCCATGATCACGCGCAAGGTGGCACCGGCCATTGCCGCCGGCTGCCCGGTGGTGATCAAGCCGGCCGAACAGACGCCGCTGACCGCCCTGGCCGCGGCCGAGCTGGCCCTGCGCGCCGGCATCCCGGCCGGCGTCATCAACATCGTCACCGCCGATGCGGCCAACAGCATCGCCATCGGCAAGGTGCTGTGCGCCAGCGACACCGTGCGCCACATCAGCTTCACCGGCAGCACCGAAGTCGGCCGCATCCTGATGGCGCAATCGGCACCCACGGTCAAGAAAATGTCGCTCGAGCTGGGCGGCAATGCGCCCTTCATCGTGTTCGACGACGCCGATATCGACAGCGCGGTCGAAGGCGCCTTTGCCAGCAAGTACCGCAACGCCGGCCAGACCTGCGTCTGCTCCAACCGCCTGTATGTGCAAGAAGGCGTGTACGAGCAATTCGTGCAGAAGTTCGCGGCCAAGGTCAAGACCGCCAAGGTGGGCAACGGCTTCGAAGACGGCGTCAACCAGGGCCCGCTGATCGAGCCTTCGGCGCTGGACAAGGTCGAGCGCCATGTGCAGGACGCGATCGCCAAGGGCGCACGCGTGCTGACCGGCGGCAAGCGCCTGCAAGGCCAGTTCTTCGAGCCCACCGTGGTGGCCGACGCCACCGCGGACATGGTCTGCGCGAGCGAAGAGACCTTTGGCCCGTTCGCGCCAATCTTCAAGTTCAAGACCGAACAAGAAGCCATCGACGCCGCCAACAACACCATCTTCGGTTTGGCCAGTTATTTCTACAGCCGCGATGTGGGCCGCATCTTCCGCGTCAGCGAAGCGCTCGAATACGGCATGGTCGGCATCAACGTCGGCGTGCTGGCCACCGAGCATGTGCCCTTTGGCGGCGTCAAGCAATCGGGCCTGGGCCGCGAGGGCTCGCACCACGGCATCGACGACTATGTGGAGATCAAGTACCTCTGCCTGGGCGACATCCTCCAATGAGGGGGTGCCACCCCATGAAAAAAGCGCCTGCGGGCGCTTTTTTCATGGGTGGTCCAGGGCCAGCGTGGCCCAGGGCTCGCGGAACTCGAAATCCAAGAGCAGCGCCTGGTGCACCCAGGCCAAAGGCCTCGCCCAGGCCGGCTCGGCACGCAGGCTCCAGTCGACGAAAGGCGCCAAAAATGGTTTGGCTTGCCACAGCGCGGGGCGCGCCACCTCTTGGTAGCCGGGTGACTGCACCCAGGCATTGCCGGGCCACCAGCTCAGGGCTGCGCAGACCAATACCCAGGCGGGCAAACAGGCACGTTGCAGCCCCCTTTGCCAAGCTTCGCCACCGACCCGGGCCAGTGCGCGGCCACTCAGGCCGGCGAGCAGTTGGCAAATGTTGAGCAAGCCAAACAGCAGCGAAGACCCCAAGGCCACCGGCGTCATCACGGCCTGGCGGTAAGCGTCGCGCATCTGCGTGGGCGAGGCCGTGGGGGTCATCCAGCTGTGGGCCAGCTGGGCAGCGCCCGAGCGCATGTCCAGGTCGTCTGGCGACAGCCCCAGCACACTCGACGCCCACAGGGCGTGCATGACCGGCCGCAGCTCGGGCGCCACCGGGCCGGGCAAGACCGGTTGGTCGCGCAGCGCAACGCGGCCCTTGAGGGCCTCGGGCGTGCTGAGGTGCGCCTGCACACTCATCTGCAGGTCCTGCGGGCTGGCGCTCGCCACGATGGTGTCGACCAGGGCTTTTTGCAGTTGCCACATGCTGACCAGCCCCAGCACGCTGCTCACAAACACCAGGCGCCAGCGCGAGCGGATGCGGCGGTCCAAGCCCCGCATCAGCAGCAACGCCAGGCCCGCGCCAGAGACGCAACGCGCCCACAGCTCCAGGCTGTGCAGCTGCGCCACGGCATCGGCGCTCTGCACGCCACCGGCCACTTCCAGCAAGCGGTGGTTGAAAGACAACTCCAGCACCGTGTAGGCCGCCAACATGGCCCAGAACCCGGGTTGGTCGGCCAGGCGCCTGGGGGGATGGTCGTTCACGTGCATGCCAAAAATTCTAAATTCAGCACACAGGTCTTCAGGGCCAGCCAGCCCATCTTTACCTTGTGTCTACAATGGCGCCTGCGCGGGTGTCGTTCAATGGTAGGACTCTTGCTTCCCAAGCAAATAACGTGGGTTCGATTCCCATCACCCGCTCCAGAAAATGCCAAAGGCCCCTAAGGGGCCTTTGGCGTTTTTGGGGCGGATGGTTCGGATGAGGACCCACTGGGTTCGTTCAGGACAGTCCGCCGGACTGTCCTGGCCGGGCAAGAGCCCGGTCGCGCAGCGATGAAAAACCAAGCAGCGCAGCGTTGCGCGGTTTTTCACATTCCCATCACCCGCTCCAAAAGAAAAAAGGCCCCTCGTGGGGCCTTTGCTTTTGGCGAAGGGACCAGGCTCAGAAGATCAGCTTGACGCCGGTCTTGGACTGGATGAACTCGGGCGACACGCCGTCGGCCAACTCCACCACCTTCAGGCCCTGCTCGGTCACGTCCATCACGCCCAGGTCGGTGATGATGCGGTCGACCACGCCCTTGCCGGTCAGCGGCAGCGTGCATTCGCCCAGGATCTTGAGGTCCTCGCTGCCATCCTTCTTCTTGGCCACGTGCTCCATCAGCACGATCACGCGCTTGACGCCGGCCACCAGGTCCATGGCACCGCCCATGCCCTTGACCATCTTGCCCGGGATCATCCAGTTGGCCAGGTCGCCCTTTTCGCTGACCTGCATGGCGCCCAGAATGGACAGGTTGATCTTGCCGCCACGGATCATGGCAAAGGACTGGTCGGAGCCGAAGATCGACGAGCCCTTGATGGTGGTCACGGTCTGCTTGCCCGCGTTGATCAGGTCGGCATCCACCTCGTCCTCGTAGGGGAAGGGGCCGATGCCCAGCATGCCGTTCTCGCTTTGCAGCCACACCTCGACGTGGTCGGGCACGTGGTTGGCCACCAGCGTCGGGATGCCGATGCCGAGGTTGACGTAGAAACCGTCCTGCAGTTCGGAGGCCGCGCGCGCGGCCATCTGGTCTTGGGTCCAGGGCATGTCAGTTCTCCTCAGGCGGGACGCGTGGTCCGTTTTTCGATGCGCTTTTCCGGCGTCGCGTTCAGCACGATGCGATGCACGTAGATGCCGGGCAGGTGCACGTCGTCGGGCGCGATCTCGCCGGTGGCGACGATGCGCTCGACCTCGACGATGCAGATCTTGCCGGCCATGGCGGCGGCCGGGTTGAAGTTGCGCGCCGTCAGGTTGAAGCGCAGGTTGCCCGACTTGTCGGCCACGTCGGCCTTCCAGGCCTTGACGAGCGCGACCTCGGGCACGAGCGCGCGCTCCATCACGTAGGTGTGGCCGTCGAACTCGCGCAACTCCTTGCCCTCGGCGACGATGGTGCCGACGCCGGTGCGGGTGAAGAAGGCCGGGATCCCCGCGCCGCCCGCGCGCATGCGCTCGGCGAGGGTGCCTTGCGGCGAGAACTCCACCTCCA
>JBDLTR010000059.1:0-5999 GCA_039805705.1 Pseudomonadota bacterium | reverse complement strand
CCCACCTCAACCAGGGCGGCGCGCTGCTGGTGATCTACATGGACGGTTCGGTCAGCTGCAACCACGGCGGCACCGAAATGGGCCAGGGCCTGAACACCAAGATGGCGCAGGTCTGCGCCGACGGCTTGGGCATCAGCGTGGACAAGGTCCGCGTGACGGCGACCGACTCGCAAAAAGTGCCCAACGCCTCGGCCACGTCCGCCTCGAGCGGTGCCGACATCAACGGCGCGGCCATCATGAACGCCACCGCCCAGATGCGCGAGCGTTTGAAGCCCGTGGCGGCCCGCATGCTGGGCTGCAAGGCCGAAGAAGTCACTTTTGCAAACAACTCCGCGCACGGCGTTGGCCAGTCGGTGGAGTGGTCGGCGCTGACCAAGCAGGCCTGGCTGGACCGGGTCGGCTTGTCGGTCACGGGTTTCTACATGACGCCCGAGATCAAGTACGACTTTGCCACCCTGAACGGCCGCGCTTTCTATTACTACTGCTACGGCGCTGCGGTGAGCGAGGTCGAGATCGACACCCGCACCGGCGAGTGGTGGCTCCAGGGCGTGGACATCGTGCACGACGTGGGCCGCAGCATCAACCCCGCGATCGACAAGGGCCAGATCGAAGGCGCCTACATCCAGGGCATGGGCTGGCTGACCATGGAAGAGTGCATCTGGGACAAAAAGGGCAAGCTGCTCACGCACGGCCCGTCCACCTACAAGATCCCGGTGGCTGGCGATGTGCCCGAGCACTTCAACGTGAGCCTGTTCGACAACGCGAACCTGAAGCCGACACCGTTCCACAGCAAGGCCACCGGTGAGCCGCCACTGATGCTGGGCCTTTCGGCCTTCTTCGCGCTCAAGGACGCGGTGGCGGCCAGCGCTGGGCACAAAGCGGTGGTGCGCATGGAGGCGCCCGCCACGCCCGAGCGCATCCTCTTGGCCTGCGAACAAGCCAAGGCCCAGGCTGGCTTGGCCTGAAGCGGCCCCTGCTGGGCCCCCAGCGCCGCCCTTCGGGGCGGCGTTTTTTCACCATGTGGGGCGCAGCGGTGAACGCACTAAAATCCATCAGCATCGCTTTTTGAGCCGTTTTCAGTTTTGACTTCCCCTTCCGCATTGCCGCAGCACATCGCCATCATCATGGACGGCAACCGGCGCTGGGCCAAAAACCGCTTCATGCCTGCGGCCCTGGGCCATGCGGCTGGCGCCAAGCGCGTGCGCGAAATCGTCAAGGCCTGTGCCGAAGCGGGGGTGACGCACCTGAGCCTGTTTGCGTTCAGCACCGAAAACTGGAAACGCCCCGAGGACGAGGTCAGCAGCCTCATGGGCCTGTTCAGGACCTACCTCGAGCGCGAGGTCTCGAGCATGAACGACAACGGGGTGCGCCTGCGCGTGCTCGGGGATGTGAGCCGCTTTGCAGAACCGCTGCAGGCCCTGATCCGGCAGGCCGAGGCCCAGACCGCCACCAACACGCGCATCACCCTGATGGTCTGCGCCAACTACGGCGGCCGCTGGGACATGCTGCAGGCCACGCGCGCCTGGCAGGCCGCCCACCCTGACCAAGGCCTGGCCCAGCTGAGTGAAGAGTCGCTGCGCCCCTTCCTGAGCACCGGCGACGCGCCCGAGGTGGATTTGCTGATCCGCACCGGGGGGGAGTCGCGCATCAGCAACTTCTTGCTGTGGCAGGCGGCTTATGCCGAACTCTTTTTCACCGACGACCTTTGGCCCGACTTCAAGCCCGAGCGACTGCAAGAGGCGCTGGCCTGGTTCGCGGGCCGTGATCGCCGATTTGGCTCTTCGGCCCCGCTCTGACCCCAAAGGCACACCCCATGCGCAAAGGCATCATCCTCGCCGGCGGCTCCGGCACCCGGCTCTACCCGGTCACGCAGGCGGTGAGCAAGCAGCTCATGCCGGTCTACGACAAGCCCATGGTCTATTACCCGCTGACCACGCTCATGTTGGCGGGCATCCGCGAGGTGCTGCTCATCAGCACGCCACAGGACACGCCGCGCTTTGCCGAACTGCTGGGTGACGGCAGCCAATGGGGCATGCGGATCCAGTACGCGGTGCAGCCCAGCCCCGATGGGCTGGCACAGGCCTTCCTCATTGGCAAGGACTTTGTGGGCAATGACCCAAGCGCCCTGGTACTTGGCGACAACATCTTCTACGGCCATGACCTGGTCAAGCTGCTGCACAGCGCCAACGCGCGCACCCAGGGCGCCAGTGTCTTTGCCTACCACGTGCACGATCCCGAGCGGTATGGCGTGGTCGCGTTCGACGACCAGCAACGCGCCATCAGCATCGAAGAAAAGCCCCAGAAGCCCCAGAGCAACTACGCCGTCACGGGTTTGTATTTTTATGACCAGCAGGTCTGCGACATCGCGGCCGACATCCGGCCCTCGGCGCGCGGCGAACTCGAGATCACCGACGTCAACAAGCGCTACCTGGAGATGGGCCAGCTCAACGTCGAGATCATGGGCCGCGGTTACGCCTGGCTCGACACCGGCACACACGACAGCCTGCACGAGGCGGCCGGCTTCATTGCCACGCTGCAAAAGCGCCAGGGCCTGATGGTGGCCTGCCCCGAAGAAATCGCCTTCGCCCAACAGTGGATCGACGCCGCCGCCATCGAGCGCCTGGCCCAGCCCCTGGCCAAAAATGGCTATGGACAGTATTTGCTGAACTTGATCCGTTGACTGGAAGCTTGTCATTGCCCGGCCTGAGCCCAGCTGTGTCATGGCCCGGTTTGACCCAGCTTCTGTCATTCCCCGGCTTGACCGGGGAATCCATGGATCCTCGGGTCAAGCCCGAGGATGACGCAGAGAAGACCTCGCCCTGGGATGACCGTGCAGCTCAAGCCTGATGATGACTGTGCGGGTCGAGCCCGAGGATGACAAGATCGCCCCAACCCTGAGGACCTCCACCGCCATGCCCTACACCGTCACCCCCACCGCCATCCCCGACGTGCTGGTGCTCCAGCCCAAGGTGTTTGGCGACGCGCGCGGTTTTTTCTTCGAGTCCTACAATGCGCGCGATTTCGCCCAGGCCACCGGCCTGCAGCTTGAGTTCGTGCAGGATAACCACAGCAAATCGGCGCGTGGCGTGTTGCGCGGTCTGCACTACCAGATCCAGCATGCCCAGGGCAAGCTCGTGCGGGTGACGCAAGGCGAGGTCTTTGATGTGGCGGTGGACCTGCGCAAAACTTCACCCACTTTTAGCCGTTGGGTGGCCGAGCGCCTGAGCGCTGAGAACCAAAAACAGATGTGGATCCCACCGGGCTTTGCCCACGGTTTCTTGGTCACCAGCGAGAGCGCCGAGTTCCTCTACAAGACCACCGATTACTGGCACCCCGAGCACGAGCGCAGCGTCTTGTGGAGCGACCCGGCCATCGGCATCGATTGGCCGATCGCGACTCAGCCCTTGCTGGCCGCCAAAGACGCGGCCGCGCCCTTGCTGCGCGAGGCGCCCGTCTTCGACGCCTGAGCCCGCTCGGGCCCGAACAGGCTGGGTTGCTGCAGGCACTGCGCCACTTCTTCGTCCTCGACCTGCGGGAACAGCTCGTAAAACTGGCCCACCGCCTGGAACAGCGGCGGCACCGACAGGCACACCGTTTCATCGGCCAGGGGCCGTGCCAGCGCCAAAGCCTCGGCCGTGGCCACGGGCACCGCACACACCACGCGGGCCGGCTGCTGGCGCCGTACAGCGGTGAGGGCCGCGACCATGGTGGCGCCGGTGGCCATGCCATCGTCGAGCACGATCACCGTGCGGTGTTGCAGGGCTTTGGGGGCGCGCCATGGGCTGTAGCGCTGGCGCCGCTCGCGCAGCACCTGCCACTGGCGGTTTTTTTCGGCCGTGATGTAGGCGGGCGTGGCCCCCACCGCAGCGGCGTGCGGGGCCAGCGTGGCGTGCCCGCTTTCGTCGATGGCGCCGATCGCCAGCTCGGGCTGAAAGGGCGCGCACAGCTTGTGCACCAGCACCACATCCAATTCGCCGTCGAGCCGCTCGGCCAAGGCCGCACCCATGGGCACCGCGCCACGCGGGATCGCCAGAACCAGCGGGTGTTGGCCCTTGTAGCGCATCAAACGCTGGGCCAACAACTCGGCCGCCTGCCATCGGTCTTTGAACATCCGAATCCCCTGCAACATCGGGTTTGGATTCTGGCGAAGGCGGTGGCTGCTGTCGGCGCGCTGGCCCATGCAAAAAGGCCGCCAGCCCAGAGGGCGGCGGCCTCGTGTGTGCTGACGGACTGAGGGACTTACAGGCCAGCCGCAGCGCGCAGCGCGGCCGCCTTGTCGGTCCTCTCCCAAGAGAACTCGGGTTCGTCGCGGCCAAAGTGGCCGTAGGCGGCGGTCTTGCTGTAGATGGGGCGCAGCAGGTCCAGCATCTGGATGATGCCTTTCGGACGCAGGTCAAAGTGCTCGGCCACCAGGGCCGAGAGTTTCTCGTCCGAGACCTTGCCGGTGCCCAGGGTGTTGACGGTGATGTTCATCGGGCGCGCCACACCAATGGCGTAAGCCACCTGGATCTGGCACTTGTCGGCCAGGCCGGCGGCGACGATGTTCTTGGCCACGTAGCGGGCGGCGTAGGCGGCCGAGCGGTCCACCTTGGACGGGTCCTTGCCCGAGAAGGCGCCACCGCCGTGCGGGCAGGCGCCGCCGTAGGTGTCCACAATGATCTTGCGGCCAGTCAGGCCACAGTCGCCCTGGGGGCCGCCGATGACGAAACGGCCGGTCGGGTTGATCAGGTATTTGGTGTCTTGCAGCCACTCTTTGGGCAGCACCGGCTTGATGATCTCTTCGATGATGGCTTCGTTGAAGCTGGCCTTCATCTTGGTGGCCGATTCCGACTGGTCGGGGCTGTGTTGGGTGGAGAGCACCACGGTGTCGATGCTGTGCGGCTTGCCGTCGACGTAGCGCAGGGTCACCTGGCTCTTGGCGTCGGGGCGCAGGAAGGGCAGGCGGCCGTCTTTGCGCAGCTGGGCCTGGCGCTCGACCAGGCGGTGTGCGTAGTAGATCGGCGCGGGCATGAGTTCGGGCGTTTCGTTGCAGGCGTAGCCGAACATCAGGCCCTGGTCGCCGGCGCCGGTGTTGAGGTGGTCGTCGCTGGCGTGGTCCACGCCCTGGGCGATGTCGTTGGACTGCTTGTCATAGCAAACCATGACGGCGCAGCCTTTGTAGTCGATGCCGTACTCGGTGTTGTCGTAGCCGATGCGCTGGATGGTGTCGCGCGCGACCTGGATGTAGTCCACATGCGCGTTGGTGGTGATTTCACCGGCCAGCACCACCAGACCGGTGTTGGTCAGGGTTTCGGCGGCCACGCGCGAGCGCGGGTCTTGCTGGAAGATGGCGTCGAGGATCGCGTCGGAGATCTGGTCGGCGACCTTGTCGGGGTGGCCTTCAGAGACGGACTCGGAGGTGAACAGGTAGTCGTTGGACATGAAAAAGGCTCCTGGTTTCAAAGGTTTGTCGGCGTTGCCGACCCTGAAACCCGGAGCCTGGCGAACGCTTTAGCAGTTTTTGTGAATCGCCCTGCACGTTGTTCAGTAACTCGGCGATGGCCCTGATTATAGCGTTCTGGCAGTGACCGTGCCGGGGCTGGCTGGGGGAATAGACGCTTGTTTCACCGATGAGATTCGGGTGGGCCGTGGGCGTGTACGCCGATTTCTGTGTACCCACAGCATGAGGCGGACACGCCCACACCCCACCCGAATCGGGTCCCGATGGACCCGAGCCCCAACGCATCAACGAAAATACGCCCCATGGACATTCCCCAAGCCATCGACCAGCGCCTGATCGACCTCGAGGTCAAAGCCGCCTACGCCGAAGACCAGCTCGAGCAGCTCAGCGACCTGATCTACCGCCAGCAGCAACAGATCGACCTGCTGCTGCACGAGTTGCGGCTCTTGCGCGAGCGCATGCCCGAAGCCGGCAGCACCGGCGCGCCGCGCAACCTGCGCGACGAAATCCCGCCGCACTACTGATGGCCAACTTCTGGAGCATCGCCGACATCCGCGCG